>JBOGGR010000088.1:0-9423 GCA_050744025.1 Acidimicrobiales bacterium | reverse complement strand
CGACCCCTCCGGCCCCGGCCGGGGGGGACCCTGGCCCTGCCCGGGGACGCGGCGGCCCTGAGGTTCCACCTCGATGAGGCCTCGGGGGCGGCCATGGTGCACGACCCCCACCGCCAGACCCTGACCGCCTGTGTGTCGGTGTCCCATCCCGCCTTCGTGCTGCTCGACCCTGACGACCGGGCCCAGCGGGTGGCCCGGTGGGGCCGGGTCTACGCCGCCCTGGCCACCTCGGGCACCTGCGCCGCCCTCCAGGTGCTGGAGGCCACCGTCCCCGACCCGGCCACCGGCCAGATCGAGTGGTACGACGCCCACGGGCGAAGCGACGGGGGCTTCGCCGACGCCCAGTACCGGGCGCTGCTCGACCAAGTGCGCCTGGCCGCCGGCACCCACCGCACGACGGTCTCGCTCTCCCTCGACCTGCGCAGGGCGGCCCGGGCGGTCAGGGCCGCCGGGCGGGGCCTCACCGGGGCGGCCGAGGTGCTGAAGGCCGACATGGCGAGCCTGGCCGACTCGCTCCGCCAGGCCGGCCTCCAGGTGGGCGCGTGGCTGGGGGAGGCCCAGCTGGCCTCCATCGTCCGGGGTGCCTACGACCCGGCCTGCGTCCTCGATCCCCGCTCCGATCCGGGGGCCAACCTGTCCCGGGCGGGACCCCTGGCCCTGGCCGAGGGTTGGGACCACCTGCGGCATGACTCGGCCTGGTCCCAGGTGCTGTGGATCTCCGAGTGGCCCCGCATCGAGGTGCCTCCTGACTTCCTCCACCCGCTCATCTTCGCCACCGGGGTACGCCGGAGTTTCAGCCTTGTGGCCCGGCCGCTTCCCACCGAGGCGGCTCTGCGCCAGATCCGCAAGGAGAAGACCGGGGCCATGGCCGACGCCGCCCAGAAGGCTCGGGTGGGACAGCTTGCCGACCTGTCCGACGCCCAGGAGTACGAGGACCTCCTGGCCAGGGAGCACAGTGTGGTGGCTGGACACACCGACGTGTCCTTCTCCGGGTTCGTGACGGTGACCGCCCCTGACCGGGAACAGTTGGAGTCGGCCCGCTCGGCGGTGACCCGGGCCGCTGCCCAGGCGGCGGTCGAGCTGCGACCCCTCTACGGACGTCAGGCCCAGGCCTTCGTGGTGGCCGCCCTGCCCCTCGCCCGGAGCGCGTTCTGATGCTCCGGCGGAGAAGGACGGCCCCGGTGGGGGGACCCCGGTCCGCTCCCGAGGGCGGGACTCCAGGGAAGGGGCACGGTCCCCACCCCCTCCGTCCATCCCCCTCTCTGCTGGCCCCCGCTCCCCCCCCTCTGCCCGCCGGCGAGGGCGCCCGGGTCTACGGGGTGGGCGGCTACGTGCCGCCAGGAGGGAGTGCCAGGAAGGCTAGGAGGGCGGGCCGCCAGGTCGAGGCCGACCACCGCCGGGCCCAGGTGGCGACCCGGCGGGTCGAGGCCGAGTCCCTCCGGGCCGCCCGGCGGGAGGCCGCCTACCTGCCCCGGGCCGGGGAGGCCGGGCCCATGGCCGGGCGCTCCTACCGCCGGCTGCGCCTGGCCCCCCACCGGGCCACCAGCGAGGTGCTGGCCGGGGCCTACCCGTTCCTGGCCGAGGAGGGCCTGGGGACCGAGGGGGCCCTGGTCGGCCAGGACGCCTGGTCGGGCACGGCGTTCTGCTTCGACCCCTGGGAGCTGTACCGGAGAGGACAGCTCACCAACCCCAACCTGTTCCTGGCCGGCCAGATCGGGCGGGGCAAGTCCACCCTGGCCAAGTCGCTCGCCACCCGCTACATCGCCTTCGGGCGCCGGGTGTACGTGCCCGGTGACCCCAAGGGCGAGTGGTCGGTGGTCACCAGGGCCCTCGGGGGCCAGGTCATCGAGCTCGGGGTAGGCCTGCCCGCCCGGCTCAACCCCCTCGACGAGGGTCCCCGACCCGCAGGAGTGGCCGATGCCACCTGGGCGGTCCAGGTGGACCAGCGCCGCAAGGGCCTGCTCTACGCCCTCTCCGAGGCCACCCTCGGGCGGGGCCTCGCCTCGGTGGAGCGCAGCGCCCTCGACGCCGCCCTGTCCTCAGCGGTCGTCCGGGCCACCACGCCGACCCTGCCCATGGTGGTGGAGGCCATGTTCACCCCGGAGCGGGCCTCGGAGGGCTCCACCGTCAAGCAGTTGGTGGCCGACGGTCGGGAGGCGGCCCACGCCCTGGTCCGCCTGATCCGAGGTGACCTGGCCGGGCTGTTCGACGGGCCCTCGACGGTGTCTTTCGACCCGGACCTTCCCATGATGTCCCTGGACCTGTCCCACGTCTCGGGATCGGACACCCTGCTGGGCCTGGTCATGACCTGTGCCGCCTCCTGGCTGGAGGCAGCCCTCCGGGACCCCGCCGGTGGCCAGCGCCTGGTCGTCTACGACGAGGCGTGGCGCCTCATGGCCCAGCCGAGCCTGCTGGCCCGCATGCAGGCCCACTGGAAGCTGTCGAGAGCCTGGGGGCTGGCCAACCTGATGGTCGTCCACCGCTTGTCCGACCTGGACGCGGTGGGCGACACCGGGTCAGGGGCCAGGGCGCTGGCCCAGGGACTGCTCGGGGACACCGCCACCCGCATCCTGTACAACGAGCCCACCAGCGAGGCTCTGGCCGCAGGCAAGGTGCTGGGGCTCAGTGCCACCGAGGTCCGCCAGCTCCCCGAGCTGGCTCAGGGCGAGGGCCTGTGGCGCGTGAACGAGCGCGCTTTCGTCGTTCGCCACCTCTGCACCCCAGCTGAGCTCGCCCTGTTCGACACCGACGCCCGGATGGTGCCCAACACTCACCCGGCGGATCATCGTCGCCGGAGAGTTGACCCTGCCCTGGAGCCCTGAAGTGCCGACAGGCGCGGTTGCCCGGCTGCTCTACCGGATGTTCTCGCCGACAGTTCTGGTGGCCCCGGACTCCCGCCTACGGGCGAGAGCCTGCGTCAAACCGCCGCCGGCGGAGGTAGCCGCGCTCGGTCTTGGCGTCTGCGACATACCGCCGTCCCGTCGCAGGGCGGCGGTAGGGTTCGGGCGTGAGCGGAGACCTCGCCACGTGGGTCGGTGACCTCGTTATGACAGTCGTCGGTGCCCCAACGGCCGTACTTGCGACACGCACCATATTTCGGCGTAACGCGAACACCTGGTTGCAACTCCTCGAAGATGCGGGTAAAGTCACCGTTGACGAGCTCGGGGAGGCTTTCGACAACCGGCCCGCTGCCGCCGAATTGTTCACCGTGGCGTTAGAAGCGGCTTGCAAAACCGCCCAGGAGCAGCGGCAACGTTTGCTGGCCGGGATCGTCGCCGCCGGGATCAAGGAGCGCGACGCGGAGCTGGATGTACTTCTCATACTCGAGCACGCCGCCGAACGACTCACTGCTCCCCATATCCGCCTTCTGCAGATCATCGAAGCACATCCGCAGGAACTCATCGAGGGCACGCTCGGCGGTCCGGTCGGTGTCACGGACGAGTACCTAACTGGGCTGTGGCCCGAGGTAGCGGAGGTCCTTGTACCGCTACGGTCAGCGTTGCTCCGAGAGGGACTGATTCGCGACGTAGCAATCGGCACGTGGGACCACCGCGGTCGCTGGATGGTTGACGCCTTCGGGACGCGCATGCTGAATCACTACCGGGCGTTGGGCGACACGTTCTAGATCTCGACCTCACCAGGCCGCTGTCGGGGTCGCTCCCCGTCATCGCTGGTACTGCTCACAACAGTGGGCGGACCTTGGGCATCGCAGAGCCATGCTATCGCACTGATGACGGCAGCACGCCTGCGCCGGTGCCGATCTGCGCTCCGAGACGAACCACTACCGTCGTCGTTCAGAGTGTCTGTTCGGCATGGCCCCAGGGTAGGCATCCCAGTGGAGACGCGCCGCCCTCCGGCATCTCGGTGGGGAAGGCGTCGAGATCGTGGGACGTCGTCCTCATGAGCGACATCGAGTTCCGCGACTCCACCGGAAGGCCCTTGGGGGCCGCTTAACCTAGCCTGCCGAGCTTGTCGGCCGTAGGCAAGGTGGCGCAGCGATTGCTGGCTAGTGCCCTGACCCGTATCCTTCGCCCGATTGGAAGTCCACCACCTGCGGCGACGGGTGGTCCATCCTGGAGGCCATGTCACAGCGGGTGAAGGTACGTCGGTTGACGGATGACGAGGGCCGTACCCTGCAGCGGATCGTGCGGCGGGGCGGCGGGAAGAGCCAGATCAGCGTGGTCCGCTACCGCCGGGCCATGGTGGTGTGGGCCTCGGCCACGGGGCACAGGGTGGAGGTGATCGCCCGGCTGGTGCAGACCTCTCCCGACCGGGTGCGGGAGATGATCCACCGCTTCGACGAGATGGGCATGGAGTCCCTGGACCCTCGGTGGGCGGGTGGCCGTCCCCGCCGGATCACGACTGAGGACGAAGCCTTCATCGTGAAGACGGCCAAGGAGCGCCCCGGTAAGGCGGGGATGCCCTTCACTCACTGGAGCCTACGCAAGCTGCGCACCTACCTGGCTGACAATCCGGCCCGCAAGGTGAGGATCGGGAAGGAGCGCCTCCGTCAGATCCTCGATGCCAACGAGGTGACCTTCCAGCGCACGAAGACCTGGAAGGAGTCCAACGATCCGGACAAGGAGGCCAAGTTGGACCGTATCGAGGAGGTGATCATGAACCACCCCGAGCGGACCTTCGCCTTTGACGAGTTCGGGCCCCTCGCCCTCCACCCGATCGGCGGCTGCTGCTGGGCGGCCAGGAAGAAGCCCGAGCGGCTGCGGGCCAACTACCACAAGCGCTGCGGCGTACGTCAGTTCCACGGGTGCTACTCAGTCGGCGACGACACCTTGTGGGGCGTGGTGAGGAAGAAGAAGGGAATCGACAACTCCCTGGCCGCCATCAAGTCCTGCCGCGCCGCCCGCCCCGACGGCGAGAGGATCTACGTCATCTTGGACAATCTCAGCGCTCACAAGGGCGTGAAGATCAAGACGTGGTGCGCCAAGAACAACGTGGAGCTGTGCTTCACACCCACCTACTCGTCTTGGGCCGACCCGATCGAGTGCCATTTCGGGCCGCTGCGGGACTTCGTGCTCAACAACTCCGATCATCCCAGCCACCACGGGTTGGTCCGCCGCCTCCACGCCTACCTGGCCTGGCGCAACGAGCACGAGGCTGACCCGGCCATGCGGGAGCGCCTGCGCCAGGAGCGGGCCCGGCTCCGCTCCGAGCGCCAGCGCCGCTGGGGCCGCCCGGCGCCAAAGCCGACGGCCCTGGCCGCCTGACCCGACCCTCTCCCGCCCTGGAGCGCCTCACTGCTCGGTCCGGCGCGCCCGGACGCAGGTCGGAACCGAAAATCCAGCCGGCCGCAGCCTCCAATCCGACCGGATCAGGTGGCCAGCGAGGCTGGAGAATCACACGACTGGCATTTCATGTCATTTGAAACGCGCGAAGGTTCGTGGCCGAAGCACTAGCTTCGAGACGATCGCCGTCTCTACGCCAACGTGGAACTCGCTGAGGTGCGGCTGCGCCTGCAGCACACCAACGAGCTGATCGCAGAAGGCGGAGCCTGGGATCTCAGATGCGGGACCGCGGCTCGGTGTCGTTCGAAGTCCGGATCACGTACGATGCTCCAGGAAAGGCGTGGGCCCCTCGTGCCGTATGTGAACCGGCAGTCGCTGGCGGAGAGCGTTGGTGTTGCGGTTAGAAGACACTGACCGAGAGAGGCGAGGTAGTGCCATGGCTAGTAACCGACCTTTCGATCGGAATAAGTATCGTGGGCGTCCACTGCCAAACGCCCCGCTTTGCATATTCTGCGGACAGCCCGCAGACTCTAATGAAGACATAATCCCGACGTGGGTTTCTCGTCAAGGACTGGTTGCGCGGCGAGACTTGAGTCCCGTCCGCTACATGAACCACGGCGTCGAGGTCAAGCAGTGGAAATCCCAGACGCTTGCGTTTCTCAAAGTCAAGGCGGTTTGCACTGCGTGCAATAACGGGTGGATGAGCCGAATCGAGGAGGAGATTAAGCGCTACCTACTTTCCAATGATGCATGGCGAAGTCACTCCGCTCACTCCAATGGCTCAGGTTGCGCTCGCAACGTGGGCCTGCTTGAAGGTTATGGTGTGGGAATCTGTTGCCGAGGGCGTCGTGACAAGTACGACGGATCGTGAGGTCATGTTCAAACAACGTCGTCCGCCTGCGTATTCAGTAGTCGTACTCGGCCGGGTCCACGCCGCCGCTGACAGCGAGTTCGGACTTCAGCAGGTCTTCATTCGGGCACAGCGGAATCCAGGCGCTCCGTACGACGATGTGTCGGCGACCGCATTGACGCTGGGCGAATTCGTTGCATGGGTCGTCTTGAACCCCACGGCGCAGCGGGCTAGCAGGTTCGCCGCGACCCCGATAGATTCTGAAGCTTCTATGTCAATACCGGAACTGAAGTTCGCTTCAGGCATCATGCGGCCCTCCTGGCCTGGGGGTTCGTCTTGGTGGTGGCAGTGCGTTACAGTCGACGATCATCCGGCGGTACACAACATCCGAGAGGTGACGCTTCAGGACTCGGCGGGCCTCCTTCTTGGTGTGGCCCCGCTGGCGGGCCTCCTCGTAGATCCGTTGGGCCCGGGGATCGCAGCGCAGCTGGGTGATGGCCATCCGGTACAACACGGCGTTGACCCTGCGGTTGCCGCCTCGGTTGAGGCGATGGCGGCGGGGCCCCTCGTCGCCCTCTCCCGAGGACGCCGGCAAGGGCGCAGTCCCGTTGAAGCGGGCAAAGCCGCCTCCGGTGAACCGGCGGGGATCGCCCACCTCGACCAGCAGCTCGGCTGCCGATCGGGTGGAGATGCCGCACAGCTCGTCCAGGGTCGAGCCGGCGGCCTTGGTCAGCTCGGCCAGCTCAGCCGTCGCCTCCTTCTCCTTGTCGTCGAGCTCGGCCACGGCCCGGGCGTGATCCTCGAGCAGGCGCAGGCGCAGCTGGGTGGGCCGGTCGAGGGCCACCGATCGGTCCCGACCGGCCAAGGCCTCGAGGCGGGCCCGGACCTCAGAGGTGTCGGGCAGGGCGTCCCGGAGCGCCTCGGGCAGCTCCACGAGCAGGCTCTCGGCCTCGTTCAGGAGGTGCTGGCGGCTCTTCAGCAGGGAGCGCCGTGCCTTGTGCCACAACTGGAGGCACTCGGTGGTCTCGTCTGGCCCGGCGTCGCCTTCGGCCCGCTTGAAGGCTCGTGGCATGCCGGGGTCGGCCTGGGTCTCCCTGGCGATGCGGAGGGAGTCCGAGGCGTCAGACTTGCCCTGTTGGCGAGCACGCCGGCGCTCGTTGGTGCGGTTGGGCGAGCAGTCCCTCACGTCATGGCCGGCCCGGGCGAGGTACATGGCCGTGTGGCGCCCGAGGCCGCTCGCCCCTTCGATGCCCCAGCGTTCGATGGCCCCGAAGCTCGAGGCCCAGGCCTCCATGGCCCGGTGCCCGTCGCCCGAGACCCGGAAGACCGAGGTGCCAAGGACCCCACCCCGACAGTCCAACACGGTGGCGGTGAGCGTGGTCTTGTGGGGGTCGGCGCCGAAGATGTTGGCCGTGCCCGGCTCGGGCCTGCGCCGGCGAGTGCCCTTCTTCTGGCTCACGGTCGTCATCGCCCGTGCTGCCGTCTCGGTCCGCGTCGCCGTCTTCTTCCTCGCCGTGGTCACCGCTCTCTCCTCTCCGGGCCTATGGTTGAAGAGGGCCGGTCGACATATCCCCGTTGGGTTGCCAACGCTTCTATCAGGTCGTGTGTCCATGAAAGGAGCGTGATGGTGACGTAGAAGGTCGCCAGCACAAACCTGTGCTGTGCCAGTGATGAAGGTTTGGCCCTTCGGGCTCGCCGAACAGGCGGGGAGCCCAAACCACCGGAAGCTGCGTCGGTCAAGAGCCGGGGTGGTGAGCGTTCCGGGAAAAGGCCCGGCGTGACCGGGTCAGGTGTGCGACGAGAAGACGAACGTGTGTGAACCACTGCTGACGCATCGAGAAAAACTAACGATGGCATCAAAACTGAGGATTGGACCTGGTCTTCAGGACAACGGCACGCCTTCGGTTGTGCCCTCAGCCAGGGAGCTGCCTGTATGTGGCCCTGGCGGTGCCCGGTGTATAGGTGGCGTGAGCTCGTCGTGGGCGCTGGCATGGAAGTGGAGAACCTGTCGTCTCGATACCGACGACCGGCGTAAATGGGCGAAGGCTGCCCCCCGGTCGCGAAAGGGAGGACCCCAAGTGGCGAACACCGCAAGGGGCAGAGTACCGACGCGAGGCACAGGGGCGGGACAGCTCGTAGTAGCGATGAAGGCCCTGTAATGGGGTTGGAGCGAAGGGGCTGTGCAGGCCAGGTCGACCGAAGGCCAACCCCGGTTACGGGGGAGGAACCGACGGAGAGACCAAAGCAGAAGGTGAAGTCGTTTGACATTTCGAAGCGCCTGATCTCTCAGGCGTGGGAGAAGGTCCGAGCGAACGGCGGAGCGCCGGGCGTGGACGCCGTCAGCATCGACCCGTTCGAAGAGCGGGAGAGGGACAACCTCTACAAGCTCTGGAACCGGATGGCTTCGGGGAGCTACTTCCCCGGGCCGGTGCGGGCGGTCGAGATACCGAAGGACCACGGGGCAGGGGTCAGGGTCTTAGGTGTACCGAACACGGTGGACCGAATCGCCCAGACCGCAGCAGCGATGCTGCTGGAGGAGAAGCTGGAGCCGATCTTCCATCCTGACAGCTACGGATACCGTCCTGGGCGTTCTGCCCACGACGCACTGGCCGCAGCCAGAAAACGGTGTTGGAGCAAGGACTGGGTTCTGGATTTGGACCTCCGGGCCTTCTTCGATTCCGTTCCCCATGATCTGTTGTTAAAAGCGGTCGCTCACCACACCGACGAGCGGTGGGTCCTGCTCTACATCGAACGGTGGCTTACTGCCCCCATGCAGATGCCGGACAGGACCCTCGTCGCACGAGAGAAGGGCACTCCGCAAGGGTCCCCGATCAGTCCGTTGTTGGCGAACCTCTTCATGCACTATGCGTTCGATAAATGGATGGACCGGGAGTTCCCGGGATCGCCGTTTGAGCGCTATGCGGATGACGCGGTCATCCACTGTGACACCGAGGAGCAGGCCCGACATCTGTGGGCTCGACTCGCCGAACGGCTCGGGTCCTTGGGGCTCGAGCTGCATCCTGAGAAGACGAAGGTCGTCTACTGCAAAGACGGCAAACGCAGGGGGAAGTCGGAGCACACCAGCTTTGACTTTCTCGGCTATACCTTCCAGGGGCGCACGATGCTCGGAAGGCGAGGGCTCTTTCGGAGCTTCAACCCTGCCATGAGCACCAGTGCGAAGAAGGCGAAGGGCAAGCAGATCAGGTGTCACCGGCCTGACTGAGTGACCACTGGGGGGCTCACAACGGCCGAGCACTTCGTGGACCGAGACGTCGTCTGAGCACGGTGAACGGCCGGGAGGGAGGATGGGGGTCCCTGTACGCGAAGGAC
>JBOGGR010000087.1:0-2432 GCA_050744025.1 Acidimicrobiales bacterium | reverse complement strand
GGGGAGGGCCCGGCCGGCGGGACGGCTGGGCCCGGCGAGTCGGCCGTCCGCGGGGGCCCCACCGGCGGCGCGGATGCCGCCCTGCGGGCCCTGAACGGGCTCCTCGTCTTCCGCCGGACCAAGGCCGAGCCGACCATCGCGGCAGAGCTCCCCGACAAGATCGACGAGCTGGACCACTGCACGATGACTCCCGAGCAGATCGGCCTCTACCAGGCTGTCCTCGACCGCCTGGTCGGCGCCGGCCTGGGAGACGACCGTAGGGACCGTCAGGCCCAGATCCTTGCGGCCATCACCGCCCTCAAGCAGATCTGCAACCATCCCGCCGCCTACCTGGACCACGACGACCGACCCCTGGCCGGGCGGTCGGGCAAGCTCGACCGCCTCGAGGAGATCGTCGACGCGGTCATCGCGGCTGGGGAACGGGTGCTGGTGTTCACCCACTTCGCCCGGTGGGGGCGGCTGCTGGCCGACCATCTCGGCGCCCGGACCGGCCTGCCCGTTGCCTGCTACCACGGAGGTCTGACCCGGTCGGCCCGCGACCGCATGATCCGGGACTTCCAGGAGGGGGTGGGGGCGGGCGTGCTGGTCCTGTCCCTCAAGGCCGGCGGGTCGGGGCTGAACCTCAGTGCCGCCAACCACGTCGTGCTCTACGACCGCTGGTGGAACCCGGCCGTCGAGGACCAGGCCAGGGACCGGGTGTGGCGGATCGGCCAGACCAGGGGCGTCATCAGCCACCGCCTCGTCTGCCCGGGCACGGTGGACGAGAGGGTCGAGGAGGTCGTGGCCGGCAAGCGACGGATCGCCGACCTCGTGCTGCCCAGGGCGAGCACGCTGGGCGACCTGGGCCCAGACCAGCTCCGGGCCGCCCTCGGCCTCGGACCCGATGCGATGGTCTCGGACGAGCTGGTGCCCGAGGACGGGGCGCCCGAGGACGGGGTGCCCGAGGACCGGACTCGCAACGGCGAGGAGAGCGCGGCATGACCAGGCGCCGCCGGCTGCGGCCGGCCGGGGTGGAGAGCGCCGGGCTCTGGGGTGACGACCCGGCGCCGCCCCCCGGCGCGGCCCCGGACTCCATCCGCCCGGCCCCGGACTCCATCCGCCCGGCCCCGGACTCCACCAGCCCGGCCCCGGACCACACCCGCGCGGCCCCCGATCCCATCCGCCCGACCCCCGATCCCACCGGCCTGCTGCGCTCGCTCGGGCCCCCCCCTCTCTCCACGAGCCCGGGGGTGGCGTTCGCCTCGCTGGCCGTCGCCTACGAGGAGGTCGTCCGGGCGGCGACCGCCCTGGCTGCGGCAGGCGGCATCCTGGCGGAGGAGCCGGTCGAGGAGGCCTGAGGGCATCCGGGCGGGCCGCCGGCACTGGCACCGCCTCCGACGGGGCGTCAGGGGCCGAGGGTGAGCGCCCCTTCGACGAGGAGCACGACGTCCCCCCCGACGCGGATTCCCTGCTCCTCGACCTCGGCCCGCAGGAGGCTCGGCCGTCCCATCTCGACGCCTTGGGTGATCTCGACGCGGCCGCAGCCCGTCCGCTGTGCGAGGTAGGCGCAGAGCGGCCCGGCAGCAGAGCCGGTTGCCGGGTCCTCGCCCCCTGCCGCGAGGCGGGTGAACATGCGGGCGTGGGCGCGCCCGGAGGCGGGATCGGGCCAGGCCAGATAGAAGCTGTGGGTGGCGAGCGGGCCGAGCAGGGCGTCCACCGCGCCGAAGTCGGGGACGGTTCGCACGACTGCCTCACGCCGTGCGACAGCACGACCAGGGTGGGCAAGCCCGTGGACACCACCTGCGGCACCAGATGGGGGTGGGCGTCGGGGGCACCCAGCCCCACGGCGGCCAGGGCGGCGAGCGGCTCCACCTCGTAGCCGAAGCTGGCGGCGGGTTGGATCATGCTGGCGCTGGCTCGGGTGCCGTCCAGGCGCACCTCGATGGGTTGTAGGCCTGCATGGGTCTGCTGGACATACCGGGCCTGGCCCGCCCCCCGGCGCCGGGCGACGGCCACGGCTGTGCCGAGCGACGGGTGACCGGCGAAGGGCATCTCCTCGCTCATGGTCCAGATGCGGTTCCGGTAGTCGGCCGCTGCGTCGGTGGGCGACTGCACGAACGTCGTCTCCGAGAGGTGGGTCTCTCGCGCGAAGCGCAGCATGGTCGCTTCGTCGAGACCGTCCGCGTCGTGGACCACGGCGAGCCCGTTGCCCTCGAGGGGCCTGTCGGTGAACACGTCGAGCAGCGTGTACGGCAGGGACGCGGGAGCCATCAGATAGCCACGAGGGGACTGGCGGCTTTGGCCGTCAGGGGAATCGGGGCTCGGAGCGCAGCCCCGACCTTCCCCGCCAGTGTCACACCCGTTCCGTAGACTTGGGCTCGCATGGCTGATTCTCGCTTTCGTCGCAGCGCTGGTGGGGTGAGCTCGCTCGGTCTGCACCTGGTGTGGTGTCC
>JBOGGR010000086.1:0-3016 GCA_050744025.1 Acidimicrobiales bacterium | reverse complement strand
CGGGCGCAAGCATGGTGCCAACCCCTACGACATCCTCGTGCAACTGTTCAAGCAGGAACCCTGGACGATCCCCCGAACCCGCATTGCTGCTGAATAGCGGGGCTGTCGACGGCTGAACAGTTACCCTTCAAGTTGCTGTCGGATGGTTCTTCGCTCTCAGCTCTTGTCTTCTCCGGCACATCGGCCTGGACGCCACTCACGAAGCGTCCGGCTTTGGCCTGGCGACCAGTTCCTGGCGGTGCCGGGGGCCACCCCCCTGGGGGCGGGCAGCAGGAGGGGGGGGGAGAGGGAAGTGAGCCGGCCCGGGCCCGTAGGGCCGACGATCGCCCTCGAGACGTCCGGGGCGAGTGCGCCGCGTAACGCCAACCTAACGGAACGGGGGTTCAGCTGAGATGGGCCCCGGTGCCCGGGATGTGGGCCGCGCCCGATCCCCGTTGCGTCACGACAGCGCGACGATGCGGGGCGAGCGCCTTTGGTCAGGCGGCCCGGTTCTTGCGGTGGCGGCCGGGGCTGTAGGGCCGACGATCGCCCTCGAGTCGTTCCTCGATCCGGCGCACGGCCGAGAAGCTCCGGTTCCTCGACACGTGGTCCTTCACCCCGACGCTGCGCAGAATGGAGCGGTAGTAGCGGTCCAGGTTCACCGGAAGGCGGCCCAGGACCCGGACCCACAGGTCCCAGTAGCTCCAGCTGGTTCCTCAGATCTCCTTCCAGGGTTCCAGTCCGAAGACCGCCGGACGCCGCGGAGATGAGGTCGTGCTCACCGGCGCACCCACTTGCTCTCGGGGCCCCAGTACGGCCGTAGCGGTGGCAGGTCGGTGAGCGTGGGGTCCATCGGTCGCGGCGACGCGCCGTCGTCGCCGTCCCACCGGCGGCGGTACTGGTCGGGGATGTCGCCCCACCCCCAGTACGGCAGCGGGCTGTCGGGCAGGATCCCCAGGGTCTCGACCGGTTCGATCCGCTCCGGCCCGACGGTACACAGGTGGGCCCAGTCATCGCCGAGGTCGAACACGTACACGAACTGCTCCCCGGGACGCAGGCGCGAGAGCCTGACGCGCCGGAAGTCCTCCGTCGTCTCACCCTCGATCTCCCAGTCGGGATCGGGCATGCACAGGCGCGTCCTGTCGGCGAGCGTGAACTCCTGCAGATGGGACCGGTCCCACCGGGCGAAGGCGTCGTCGATGGCCTCGGCGAGCTGCTCGAACGTGTGGGTGCGCGCGGCGGCGAAGATGCGCCCCGGGCGGGGCCAGAGGTGTTCGCCGTGGCCCTCGACGAGATCGACCCGGATGGACAGCCACGTGCGTGCCACCTACGTTCGCTCCTCCTGTGACGCTGGCCACGATCCTCGAGAACTGCGATACCGACATCTCATGGCGGGCCCTCGATGGCGAGCCGGGCCCAGGCTCGCCGGACGCCTCAGCAGGGCACCACCAGCACGGCGCGTCCGGATGCGCTGACGAGCGCGCTGATGTCGTCCGGGTCGCTGGTCGCGATCCGGTCCCCAGCACCTGCGACTGCGACCACTGTCGCGTCGACGGCGTCACCTCTGCCGGCGTGCCCGGAGATCACCCCGGCATCCTGGCCCAGAGCCCGGTCCACCGGCCTGACGTCCACCGAGCGCAGCAGTCGGGCCAGCACCGCCTGGCGTCCGGAGGGGTCTCGCCAGACCTGAGCCAAGACGGCACCGTTGGCTCGCAGCTCCAGCCCGCTGCGCTCCGCGACCCGCAGGCGCGCCACCATGGCGCGGTCACCGCGCTCGACGGCCACGAAGGCACCAGCGTCGAGGACCAGTGCGCTCACGCTGCCGGCTCCCCCTTCGGCGCCGTCGGCACGCCCATCTCCGCGGTCGCACGAGCCACCTCTTCGGCAGTGAGTGGCCCGTGCTCGGCTTCCCAGCCCTCGAGGAAGTCGGCCAGCGCCTCGGCCCGAAGCCGTGCGGCGGCGGCCTCTGCCAGCCATCCCGACAGACCCCGGCCGCTGCGCCGCGCGGCGGCCCGTACCGCGTCACCGAGACCAGGAGCGAACGAGACGCTCAGCTTGTCCACCTTCACGCTTTCATCGTACCATGGTCGGACGTACCGTGGTGTGCTCAGCTCCCGGGGGGCCGCCCGGTCCGGCACCTGGACCCTCATCGCTGCTCCGCCGGCCCGGGGAGCCCGGCCCCGGCTCCCGACCGGAGCCAGGCCGCGGCTGTGGCACGGCCCCGGGCGATGAGCGCCGCGGTGTGGCGGAAGTCGAACGGGGACAGCTCGCCGACCGGCGGGGCCGGGATCACCCGGACCTGGCAGCGGCTGGCGACGTCGGCCAGGTCCGCCGCGTTGACCCGGTCCATGAGGAGGAACATGGACCGCATCACCATGGCCACGACGCTGCGGGGAGGGGGCGCGGCCGCGGTGGGGGGCCGGGTCGAGAGCACGTAGATCATGCTCGCCCCCAGCTGCTCGGCCTGGAGGACCGGCATGTCCGCGGCGATGCTGCCGTCGACGAGCAGGCGCCCCCCGATGGCCACGGGGGGAAGGATCCCGGGCATGGCCGTGCTTGCCAGCACCGCTCCCACCGCATCCCCCTCGGTGAGGACCACTGCCTCGCCCGACGCCACGTCGGCCGCGACCACGGCCACCGGGACCTGGGCCTCCTCCAGCCGCGCCGACCCCAGGTGACCGCGGAGGAACGCCCGGAGGGCTGCGGCCGACCCGAGGTGGGGGCGCCGCCCGGACAGCCCCAGGGCCGCCGTCCCCGGGCGCAGGGCGAGGAAGGTGCCCCGCCTGACCCCCTGCCATATCTCCTCGGCATCCGGCAGGCCAGAGAGGCCCCCGTGGAAGGCGAGGTAGGTGGCGTTGACCGCTCCCACCGAGCTCCCGACGAGGAGGTCGGGCTCGACCCCCGCCTCGGCCAGGCTCCCGAGCATGCCGATCTGGACGGCGCCCAGGCTCGCCCCCCCGGGCAGCACGACGGCCACAGCCACGTCAGCGGGCGGCGCCGGAGCGGGCGGCGCCGGAGCGGGCGGCGCCGGAGCGGG
>JBOGGR010000085.1:0-32693 GCA_050744025.1 Acidimicrobiales bacterium | reverse complement strand
GCCCCTTGCTGACCGGGCCGGCGCACGCCGGCCCGGTCCAGGGCCACCTGGAGGACGGCCAGGGCCTGGGGGCCCAGCTCGTGGAGGGGCCGGTTGCGGTGGACCCGGACGCCGAGGTCGACCTGGGCCAGCGCCCTGACCCCGTAGCGGGCGCCGACGTCCAGGAGCAGCCCCAGCTCCACCCCGTAGCCGTGGGCGAACGGCACCTGCTCCAGCACCTCCCGGCGCCCCGCCGTCTCGCCGGCGAGCGGCTGGGCGATGCCGGCCAGGTGGGGGAACAAGGTGGCGATGAGGGGCCTCGCCACCAGCTCGGTCACCCTCCCGCCCTGCCCCGCCCTGCCGTCGAGGGGCCGCTCGTAGAAGCCCTTCACGAGGGCCACGTCGTCGTGCGCGAGGAGGGGCCCGAGCAGCCCGGTGACGAAATGGGGGCCGAAGTTGTGGACGTCGGCGTCGCAGAACACGAGCAGGTCCCCGTCGGCCTCCGCGACGGCCTTCCACATGGCCTGGCCCTTGCCCGCGCCGCCGCCCTCCTCGGGCAGCACGTCGCTCGCCCGCACGACCCTGGCGCCGGCGGCCCTCGCGACAGCGGCCGTGGCGTCCATCGAGCCGTCGTCGACCACGAGCACCTCGTCCACGAGGGGGACCGCCTCGACCAGCGCCTCGCGCACGCGCCCGACCACGAGCCCGACGGTGGCCTCCTCGTCCCGGGCCGGCAGGCAGACCGACACCCGCCGGCCGGCCTTCAGCCCGGCCAGGAGGCGGGGCTGGTGGTCTGAGTGGTGGGACGTGCGGGGGGCGGGGCGGGCCACGGCCCCATCTTCCACCAAACGCCTTTGACGACCGGAGCCGCAGTCGGCCACCATGGTGCCGCCATTCATCCAGAGCGGCCGAGGGATCGGGCCCGACGACGCCGCGGCAACCAGCGAGGACCTCGCCAGGTGCCAATGCCCGAGCGATGAGGAGGAGCCGTGCCGTTCGTCCGAGGTCTTCTGTGCAGGGAGTGCGGTCGCGCCTACCCGGCTCTGGCGCTGCACGTGTGCGAGCACTGCTTCGGCCCCCTCGAGGTCGCGTACGACTACGAGGCCGTCGCCGCCCAGGTCAGCCGGGAGCGGATCGCCGCCGGCCCCCACACCATCTGGCGGTACGCCGACCTCCTGCCCGCCGACCCGACGGCGCCCGTGGACCTGGGCGCCGGGTTCACGCCGCTCGTGCGGGCCGACCGCCTCGCCGCCGAGCTCGGCCTCGGCGAGCTGTGGGTGAAGGACGACACGGTCAACCCGACGGGCTCGTTCAAGGACCGCGTGGTGTCGGTGGCCCTGACGGTGGCCCGCCAGCTCGGCTTCGAGGTGGCGGCCTGCGCGTCCACCGGCAACCTGGCCAACGCCGTGGCGGCCCACGCCGCCCGGGCCGGCATGGAGTCCTGGGTGTTCGTCCCGGCCGACCTCGAAGAGGCCAAGATCACGGCCAGCGCCGTCTACGGCGGCCGGCTGATCGCCGTCGACGGGAGCTACGACGAGGTCAACCGGCTGTGCGCCGAGCTGACAGCCGAGCGCCCGGCGTGGGCGTTCGTCAACGTCAACATCCGCACCTACTACGCCGAGGGCTCCAAGACCCTCGCCTTCGAGGTGGCCGAGCAGCTGGGGTGGCGGGCCCCCGACCACGTCGTCGTCCCCGTCGGCTCGGGCGCCCAGCTCGTCAAGATCAAGAAGGGCTTCGAGGAGCTGGCCCGGGTGGGCCTGCTCGACGGGACCGAGGCCCCGCCGGTGCGGGTCTCGGGGGCCCAGGCCGCCGGCTGCTCGCCCGTCGCCACGGCCTTCGCCGAGGGGCGGGACGACGTCCGCCCGGTCAAGCCATCGACGATCGCCAAGTCGCTCGCCATCGGCGACCCGGCCGACGGCTGGTACGCCCTCCAGGCGGTGCGCTCCTCAGGGGGGGCCCTCGCGTCGGTGGACGACGGCGAGGTCATGGAGGGCATCCGCCTGCTGGCCCGGACCGAGGGCATCTTCGCCGAGACCGCCGGAGGGGTGACCATCGCCACTCTCGCCAAGCTGGCCGGCGCCGGGGTGGTGCGCCCCGACGAGCGCGTCGTCGCCTACGTGAGCGGGCACGGGCTGAAGACGGCGGAGACGGTGGCGGCGACCGGCCGGGCGGGGCCGACCGCGACGATCGCCCCCACCCTCCGAGAGTTCACCGACGCCGAGGGGTCGATCGGATGAGCGTCACGGTGCGGGTCCCCACACAGCTCCGCAGCCTCTGCGGGGGGGACGGCGAGATCGTGGTCGAGGGGTCCACCGTGCGGGAGGCCCTCGACGCGCTGGACGCCGCCCACCCCGGCTTCCGGGCCCGCCTGCTCGACGACGACGGGGGCCTGCGGCGCTTCGTCAACGTGTTCGTGGCCGAGGAGGACGTGCGCTTCCTCCGGGGCCTCGACACGCCCGTGGCGCCCGGGTCGACGATGTCGATCGTCCCGGCTGTCGCCGGGGGGTAGAGGGGCCGCTGGCTGCCGGCCCCGCTCGGAGGAATGGCAGCCGGCTCGCCGGCCCCCGTGCCCACTCCCGCCGGCCCCGCCCCTCAACCCACGCCCGCTTTCGGTCGATGCCGCAAGGGTGCACGACATCCTCGTGGTCGACGACGAGCCCGCCGTCCGGACCCTCGTGGTGAGCGGGCTCACCGGTGCAGGCCTGGCGGTGCGGGAGGCGGGCAACGGCCGGGACGCCGTGGCCGCCCTCGAGGCCCACCCGCCCCTCGGGATGGTCCTCGACGTCACGATGCCCGGCCTCGACGGGTTCGGCGTCCTCCGGGAGCGCCGCCGCCTCGGGCTGGCCCCCGACACCCGGGTCGTGCTCCTAACGGGCCGGACGGCCGAGCGGGACTTCCTCACCGGCTGGCGGCTGGGCGCGGACGAGTACCTGACCAAGCCGTTCGAGACCGATCGCGTCGTGGCCTGCGTGCAGGACCTGCTCGCCACCGCCCCCGCAGCGCTCACCCGGCGCCGGGAGGCGGAGCTGGCCAGGGCCGAGCTCCTGGAGCGGGTGGAGGCGGTGTTCGCCCGGCCCGCCGCCGGGGGCTGAGGGAAAGGGTCGCACGCGCCTGCCTTCGGGCGGGGCGCCCGGGGGTGGGCACCGCCGCCGTGCGGCGACGCGGCTGTTCCTCTGCTCCGTTTGCGAAGCCGCCCCGCGCGTGGTTTGCTGTTAGCACTCATCGAGTGAGAGTGCTAACGGTCGAGGAGACCGGGACGGAGGAAAGCGACACATGCCCAAGCTGATCGCCTTTGACGAGCAGGCCCGACGGGCGCTCGAGAACGGCATGAACCAGCTGGCCGACGCCGTTCGCGTCACGCTCGGCCCCAAGGGCCGCAACGTGGTGCTGGAGAAGAAGTGGGGAGCCCCCACCATCACCAACGACGGCGTCTCCATCGCGAAGGAGATCGAGCTCGAGGACCCCTACGAGAAGATCGGGGCCGAGCTGGTGAAGGAGGTGGCCAAGAAGACCGACGACGTCGCCGGCGACGGGACCACCACGGCCACCGTGCTGGCGTGGGCCATGGTGCACGAGGGCCTGCGCAACGTGGCCGCCGGCGCGAACCCGATGTCTCTCAAGCGGGGCATCGAGTCGGCCGTGGAGACCGCCGTCGACTCCCTGAAGTCGATCGCGAAGGACACCGACTCGAAGAGCCAGATCTCCCAGGTGGCATCGATCTCGGCCGCCGACACCGAGATCGGGGGCATGATCTCCGAGGCCATCGACAAGGTGGGCAAGGACGGCGTCATCACCGTCGAGGAGTCCCAGACCTTCGGCATGGAGATGGACCTGGTCGAGGGCATGCGCTTCGACAAGGGGTACATCTCGCCGTACTTCGTGACCGACCCCGACCGGATGGAGGCCGTCCTGGAGGACGCCTACATGCTGCTGGTGGGGTCGAAGATCTCCGCCGTGCGGGACCTCCTGCCGGTGCTGGAGAAGGTCATGCAGTCGGGCAAGCCTCTCGTCATCGTGGCCGAGGACGTCGAGGGCGAGGCGCTCGCCACCCTGGTCGTCAACAAGATCCGGGGCACGTTCAAGAGCGCCGCGGTGAAGGCTCCCGGCTTCGGCGAGCGGCGCAAGGCCATGCTCCAGGACATGGCCATCCTCACCGGCGGCCAGGTCATCACCGAGGAGGTCGGCCTCAAGCTGGAGAACGTCACCCTCGATCTGCTCGGCAAGGCCCGCAAGATCGTGGTCACGAAGGACGAGACCACCGTCGTCGAGGGAGCCGGGTCCGACGCCGACATCAAGGGCCGGATCAACCAGATCAAGACCGAGATCGACAACCCCGACTCCGACTACGACCGGGAGAAGCTCCAGGAGCGCCTGGCCAAGCTGTCGGGCGGGGTGGCGGTGATCAAGGTCGGGGCGGCCACCGAGGTGGAGCTGAAGGAGAAGAAGCACCGCATCGAGGACGCCGTGTCCACGACCAAGGCCGCCATCGAGGAGGGGGTGGTCCCTGGCGGCGGCGTGGCCCTGCTGCGGGCCCAGCAGGCCGTGCTGGACGCGGCCGAGAAGCTGGAGGGGGACGAGGCGACCGGGGCCCGGATCGTGGCCCGGGCCGTGGAGGAGCCGCTCAAGCAGATCGCCATCAACGCCGGCCTGGAGGGCGGCGTCGTCGTCGAGCGGGTGAGGAACCTGAAGGACAAGGCCGAGGGCTTCAACGCCGACACCGGGATCTACGAGGACCTGTTCCGGGCCGGGGTCATCGACGCTGCGAAGGTCACCCGCTCGGCCCTGCAGAATGCGGCCTCGATCGCGGCCCTGTTCCTCACCACCGAGGCCGTCATCGTCGACAAGCCGGAGGAGAAGGCGCCGGCCATGCCCGGCGGCGGCATGGAGGACTACTAGAGGCGCCTCCACCGTGCGCGAGCCCATGTCCCCGTCGGCCGGGTGGGGGGTGCTCCACCTGTTCTGCCGGGGCGGGCCCGCGGTGGACCGGGAGGCCGTGGTGGCCGCGGTCGAGTCGGCCCAGGCCGACGGCCACCAGGTCGTCACCGTCGCCATCCTCGGTCACAAGGCCGACATCGGGTTCATGGCCCTCGGCCCCGACCTGTGGCGGCTGCGGGCGTTCCAGGGCGACCTCGCGGCCGCCGGGCTGGAGCTGTCCTGGTCGTACTTCTCCCTGACCGAGGTCTCCGAGTACGCCGCCGGCATGCCGGAGGAGCGAAAGCGGCCCCGGCTCTACCCGGACCTGCCCCCCGCCGGCAAGCGGGCCTGGTGCTTCTACCCCATGTCCAAGCGCCGCGCCGAGGGGCACAACTGGTACGCGCTCGCCTACGGGGAACGTGAGTCCCTCATGCGGGGCCACGGCTCCGTGGGGCGGGGGTTCGCCGGGCGGGTCCTCCAGCTCATCACCGGCTCCACCGGCGTGGACGACTGGGAATGGGGGGTGACTCTCTTCGCCGTCCATCCCGACGACCTGAAGGACGTGGTCTACACCATGCGGTTCGACGAGGCGTCGGCCCGCTACGCGGAGTTCGGGCCGTTCTTCACCGGCATGGTCGGAGAGGTCGAGGACGTCCTCTCCGGCCTCGGCTCGGGCACCGGGTAGCCCCGCCCGCCCCGGGACCGCGTGGTCGCCCCGGGCGTGGCAGCATCGGGGTGATGACCGAGCTGCTGCACTTGCGGGACGCCTACCTGAGGGCCTGCACGGCGACGGTGACGGCAGCCGCCGGCCGGGCCGTCGCCCTCGACCGCACGGTCTTCTACCCGACGGGCGGGGGCCAGCCTCACGACACGGGCCTCCTCGGCGGCGTCCCCGTGGTCGACGTCGAGAAGGACGGCGACGACGTGTGGCACACCCTCGGAGGGGAGGGGCCGCTGCCGGCCGCCGGCGACGCCGTCCGCTGCGAGCTCGACTGGGAGCGGCGGCACCTCCTCATGCGCACCCACACGGCGCTGCACGTCCTGTGCGGGGTCATCTGGAACGAGTGGGGCCGGGCCGTGACGGGCGGCAACATGGAGCCGCTGTCTGCCCGCATGGACTTCGAGTTCGACCCCCTGCCCGAGGGCTTCGGCCCGAAGGTGGAGGACCTGGTCAACGCCGAGCTGGCCGCCTCCCGGCCCGTCGAGGTCTCCTTCCTCCCCCGGGGAGCGGCCGTGGCCGACGCCGCGCTCGTCCGCACCAAGGTCAACCTCGTCCCCGAGTCCGTGGACCAGGTCCGGGTGGTCGACATCGTGGGCCTGGACCGACAGGCCGACGGCGGCACCCACGTCAGGCGCACGGACGAGGTGGGTCGCATCCGGGTCGTGAAGACAGAGTCCAAGGGCAGGGCCAACAAGCGCATCCGCATCGAGGTGCTCGACGGCCCTGGTCCTCTCGGGGGCGGCCGTGGCTGAGCCGGCGACAGGCGGCGGGGCCGGAGCTGGCGCACCTCCCCCCCGCCTGGCCGGCCTCGAGGCGGCCCTTCGGGCCGAGCTGCGGCGCCTCGGGCGGGTGGTGGTTGCCTTCTCGGGGGGGGCGGACTCGGCCTACCTGGCCTGGGTGGCGCGTACAGAGCTGGGGGCGGAGCGGGCTCCCTGCCTGACGGCGATCTCGCCCAGCCTCGCCCCCGAGGAGCGCGAGGACTGTGCCGCCCTGGCCCGGGAGTGGGGGCTGCGGTGGGTGCCGGTGGAGACGGCGGAGCTGGCCGACCCGGCCTACGCGGCCAACGACGGCCAGCGGTGCTACCACTGCAAGGCCGAGCTGATGGCGGCTGCGGCCCCCTTGGCGGAGGCCCAGGCTGCCTCGGTAGTGCTCGGCGTGAACCTGGACGACCTGGGCGAGCACCGGCCCGGGCAGCGGGCCGCCGCCGAGCGGGGGGCGGAGTTCCCCCTCGTGGCCGCCGGCTTCACGAAGGCCGACGTGCGGGCCGCATCGCGGGCGGCCGGGCTCCGGACCTGGGACAAGCCGGCCGCCGCCTGCCTCGCGTCCCGGGTCCCGTATGGCACGCCTGTCACGCTCGGCGTCCTGATGTCGGTTGCCAGGGCCGAGTCCGGCCTGCGGGCGCTCGGGTTCCGGGAGCTGCGGGTCCGCCACTACGGGCGGCTGGCCCGCATCGAGCTGGGGCTGGCCGAGCTGGAGCGGGCCGTGGCCGAGCGGGCAGCCGTGGTCGGCGCCGTCCAGGCGGCCGGCTACGAGTACGTGACCCTGGACCTGGAGGGGCTGCGGTCGGGCAACCTCAACCAGGCCCTGGTCGCCGCGGGCGGAGACGGGGGCGGGGACGGGGGCGGGGACGCGGCCCTGGGACGTCCGGCCGGGGCCGGGAGGTGACCCGGACGAGCCGGGCCCTGCTGGAGCCGTGCTACTCGTCGGCCGGCCGGGGGCGGGTGCCCTGCACCCAGCCGGTGCTGGACACCCCCCGGCGCTCGTAGAAGAGGCATCCCTCCGGGCAGGCGAACGGGAGGGTCTCGTTGGCGTCGATCCGGCACCGCTCGAGCTTGTCGACGCCGCGGCGCACGGTCCGCATGACGTAGTGGCGGCAGTCCTCGTTCACGGCCATGGACAGCCATGGTGCCAGACCGGCGGCCGGGCCGCGCGGGCGGGGACCGGGTCGCCCGCGCGCGGATGCCGGGGCGTTTCCAGCGGGCTGGGGGCGCCGATATAGGGTCGGTGGGGTGGAGGACGCTCGCCCGACGTCACGGGACCTGGTCCGCTGGAGCGAGAGCCTGGCCGGGATCGCCAGGACCGGCCTGGGCTTCACCCAGAGCCTGTACGAGCGGGAGCGGTTCGAGGAGGTCCTCCGCGTGGCGGCTGACATCCGGGTGGCGGCCGGGGTCGAGGCCCGGGCGGCTGCGCGGGCTGCCGGGCCTGCCGGCGCCCAGACCGGACCCGGGGAACCCGCCGGCCCCTCGGCCGGCGAGGCCCCGTTCTCCGGCGGCCCGGTCGAGGACGCTCCCACCGTGGTCCGGGACTGGCTGGCCACCGTCGGCCACGGCGTGCCCGGCTACGTCACGCCCAAGGTGGCCGTGGGAGCCGTAGTCGGCAACGACCGCCACGAGCTGCTCCTGATCCAGCGGGCGGACTCCGGCGCCTGGCTCTACCCGACCGGGTGGGCCGACGTGGGGTACTCGGCCTCGGAGCTGGCGGTGAAGGAGGTGAGGGAGGAGACCGGGATCGACGCCGAGCCGGTCCGCCTGATCGGCCTCCTGGACGGCCTGCGCCTCGGCTTCAACCGGATCCCGCTCTACTCGCTCGTCTTCCACTGCCGGGCCGTGGGGGGGAGGTTGGTGGCTCATCCCCTCGAGTGCGCCGACGTTGGCTGGTTCGCCGAGGACTCCCTGCCGTCGCCGCTGATCGGGGCCGACCACTGGGTCGCCCACGCCTTCGCCGCCCTGCGGGGCGAGCCCGTGCAGGTGCTCTTCGACCAGCCCCGCAGGCCGCCCTGGCGGGACGCAGAGCCGTCGTCGCTCCGGGAGGGCTAGCCGCTCCGGCCTGGTACCGGCGCCGAGACGTCTGCCCCGGTGCGCTCAGGCGGGTGAAGGCTAACGATTCGAGCCGACGTGGCCCTCGTCGGTCACCAGCTCGCCGATCTCGGCCGACGACACCGCGTCTGCTCCCTCGCTCCCGCCCAGCACCGGGGCCAGCGCCGGGTAGCCCTCGGGCAGCCGGCGCCGGCGGCGGGCGAGGAGGGCGGGCCTGGCGGCGACCAGGTGGTCCCGCTGCCACCAGGCGAGGGTGGCGCCCACGATCAGCGCGGCCGCCATGCTGGCCCCTCCCCCCACGTAGAGGCTCGAGCGGGCGCCCAGCACCTGGGCCAGCCAGCCCACCAGGGGGGCGCCGATCGGCGTCCCGCCGGCGAACACGAGCATGTACAGTCCCATCACCCGGCCCCGCATGTGCAGCTCGGAGCCGAGCTGCACCGAGGAGTTGGCCGAGGTGGAGAACGTGAGGCCGGCGGCCCCGGTGGGAAGCAGCATGAGGGCGAGGGTGACGTAGGTGGGCATGATCCCGGACAGCACCTCGAACACCCCGAAGGCGAGAGCCGCCCCCACGAGCAGGCGCAGGCGGGGCCGGTCCCGCCGGGCGGCCAGGAGGGCGCCGGCCAGCGATCCCACTGCCAGGGTGGATGACAAGAGGCCGTAGGCGCCGGCGCCGAGGTGGAAGACCGTGCGGTCCATCAGGACGAGGGTGATCTGGAAGTTGAAGCCGAGGGTGCCGATCACCCCGGCCAGGACGATCGGCATGTAGAGACCTGGGCGCTGCCTCACGTACGCGAGGCCGGCCCGCAGCTGGCCCCTGGCGCGGGCCACGAGCCGGCCCTGGAACAGGTCCTTCTCCCGCATCGCAAGGAGGCTGCCGAGGACGGCCAGGTACGACAGGGCGTTCAGCAGGAAGAGCGGTCCCGTCGTGTCGCCGAGAGCGGCGATGAGCAGGCCGCCCAGGGCCGGGCCGATGATGCGGGCGGAGTTGAAGGTGGCGCTGTTGAGCCCGACAGCATTGACCACCTCGTCGGGGCCCACCATCTCGGTGACGAAGGCCTGGCGGGTCGGGTTGTCCACCGCCGTGGCCAGGCCCAGCATGAAGGCCAGCACGTAGACCTCCCACAGGGTCACCAGGCCCGAGATGACGAGCACCCCGAGGACGAGGGCGAGGACCCCCATCGTGCTCTGGGTGACGAGCAGGATCCGGCGCTTGCGGTAGCGGTCGGCGATGACCCCGCCGTACATGCCGAAGAGGAGCATGGGGAGGAACTGGAGCCCGGTCGTGATGCCGAGGGCCGAACCGCTGGTGTGGGTCAGCTGGGACACCAGCCAGTCCTGGCCGACGCGCTGCATCCAGCTCCCTGTGAGGGAGACGACCTGGCCCGATGCGAACAGGCGATAGTTGCGGATCCGCAGCGAGCGGAACGTCCGCATCACGTCTGGCTCAGCCGCTCGAGCACGGGTGCCGCGGCTCGCAGCGTCTGCACGTCCTCGGGGTCGAGCTCGGCCAGCCGGCAGGACAGCCAGGCCTCACGGCGACGGCGGTCGGCCCGCAGCCGATCCGAGCCGGCGGGGCTGATGGCCACCAGGGCCTGGCGGCCGTCGCGGGGATGGGGGGTGCGGGAGGTCAGCCCGCGGTCCTCCAGGGCGGCGATCACCCTGGTCATGGACGGGGGCTGCACCTTCTCGTGGTCTGCCAGCTCGCCCGGCGTCATCGGTCCGTGGCGGTCGAGGGTGGCGAGCGCCGCCAGCTGGGTGGCGCTCAGCGAGTCGTCCGTCCGCTGGGCTCGGAGCCGGCGGGCCAGCCGCGACACCGAGATGCGCAGTGAGCTGGCGAGGGCGGCATCGGCCACTGGGACGGTCTTCACATCTCGTTAGCTTAGCTCATTAGCGTCGCTACCGATGTCGGCAGGGCGGCCCCCGTGCCAGCATGACGGCATGGACACCGTCATAGCCACGGCCGAGGCCGTCCGCCGCGGCGAGCGCAGCGCCGTCGAGGTGCTGGAGGAGGCCCTGGCTGCTATCGACGCCTCCAATCCCCCGCTCAACGCCTTCGTCCACCTGGCCCCGGACCTGGCCCGGGAGGCCGCACAGGCGGTCGATGCACGCCGGGCCCGGGGGGAGGACCCCGGCCCGCTGGCGGGGGTGCCGTTCGGGGTCAAGGACCTCGAGGACTGCGCCGGCATGCCCACCTCCATGGGGTCCCTGCTCTACCAGGGCCGGCCGGCCGTGGGCGAGGACTCGGTGCACGTCGCCCGTCTCCGGGCGGCTGGTGCCGTCCCCGTCGGCAAGACCGCGGTCCCCGAGCTCGGGGCCGTCAGCTTCACCAGCTCCAGGGCGTGGGGGCCGACCCGCAATCCCTGGGACCCCTCCCGTACCCCCGGGGGGTCCAGCGGGGGCTCGGCGGCGGCGGTCGCAGCCGGGATGGTCCCGTTCTGCACGGGCAGCGACGGCGGGGGGTCGATCCGCATCCCGGCCGCCTACACCGGCCTGGTCGGGTTCAAGCCCAGCTTCGGCCGGATCCCGCAGCCCCGGCGGCTGGCATCGGAGACGTCGGTCCTCGGAGCCCTCACGACGACCGTGGCCGACGCCGCCCGCCACCTGGACGCGAGCGCTGGCCCCGACGACCGGGACCGGACCTCGCTGCCGGCCCAGGGGTCATCGTACGAGAAGGCGCTGGACGAGCTGGACGTGGGCGGCCGCCGTGCTTGCTGGTCGCCCGACCTCGGCTATGCCGTCGTCGAGCCCGAAGCGGTCGAGCGGGCCGAGCGGGCGGCGCTCGCCCTGGCCGATGCGGCCGGCCTGGAGCTGGTCGAGCGCCCGGTGCAGCTCACGGACCCGGTGCTCACCTGGCTCGCCGCGGGGGCCGCCGACCTGTGGATGGATCTGGAGGACGGGATGTGGCCGGGCCGGGCCGACGAGCTCGACGAGGTGGCCCACCTGGGGCTGCTGATGACCGCGACCACGACCATGGCCGACTTCGCCAGGGCCCTCCACCAGCGGGCCCGCCTGGAGCAGGAGGTGGCCGCCCTGTTCGCGGACGTCGACGTCCTCCTGACCCCGACCACCGCTGGGGCCGCCTTTGCCGCCGAGGGGCCGATGCCTTCGGTGATCGCCGGCCAGGAGGTGTTCCCGGCCATGGCGGTGCCCTTCACCATGCTCGCCAACCTCTGCTGGAACCCGGCCGTCTCCGTGCCTGCCGGCCTCACCTCCCTGGGCCTGCCGGTCGGCCTCCAGGTGGTGGGCCGCCGCCACGCCGACGCCGCGGTCCTGTGCCTGGCCCGGCTCTACGAGGAGGCGCGGCCTTGGCCGCGCCTGGCCCCGGGGCGCCCCGGGCGCTAGCTGCCGGCCGTTGTCCACCGAGCAGCGTGGGCTCACCCCGGTGCTGCCGGGCGGCGGCGCGCCACGCGCAGTCCCAGGACAAGAGCGGAGAGGGCGAAGAGGATGCCGGTGATCACCGCCCACCGTCCCAGGTAGACGCTGTCGGTCATGCCAGTGATGCGAAGGTAGGTGTGAGCCCCGAGGCCGGCGATGAGGGGGAAATAGATGACGAGCAGGAGAAGCGACAGGCCGGCGGGGACCCGCACGTGGTTGCGCCACCAGGCACTGGGTCCGGGGACCGCGGGGCTCCGGCCGACGAGACCGGACAGGAGGCTGTAGAGGGGAAGGACGACGAGATCGTGAGCCACCCCGGCCGCCACGAACCAGATGAGGATGCTCAGGGCCGCTCTCACCCCGAAGAACCACCTGGAGATGGCGTACCCGGATATGGCATAGCCCGCCAGGATGGCGAGCAGGTGGAAGGGGGAGGAGCCGTACCGTCTCCGGAAGTGGGGTGGGCCGGCGGCGACTTGGGGCCGGGGCCGGGGCTGCATCAGGTCCGCTCGAAGCTGAGACGCTGGACCCACTTGGTGTTGTGGACTCCGGGGGCGGCCGGGATCACCATCCTTGCCGGGAAGCCATGATCGGGCGAGAGGTCAGCCCCGTTGACGCACAAGGCCAGGAGCGACCCCGGGTCGGCGAGCTGCTCCTGGCTCAGGATGGCGCTGCCAAAGGCTCCGCCCCGCTGGAGCGACTCCACCACGAGCATGGTCGCTCCGTCGCCACCCACCATCCGGGCCAAGGCGGAGAGGGGGACCCCGGTCCAGCGCTGGGTGGTTGCCCACCCCTCGACGCAGGCGATGGGCAGGACCTGGGTGCTCTGGGGGAGGGCCATCAGCTGCGCCCGGTCGAAGAGGCGCCGGGCGCCGCTGGGTCCGACGACCTCGAGCCGCCAGGCGCCACCGGTTTCGGCTGCCGTGATGTTGTAGAAGGCAGCGGTCTTGTTCACCGGGAAGTCGTTGGGTCCCTCGCCCCCAAGACGCCCACGGGGGGCGAGGGCGCCGAGCACTCGACGGACGGGCGCCCCCGCCGTCTGTCCCACGGTGACCACTGTGAGCAGGCCCGAAGAGGCGGCCACCAGGCCGAGGAAGCCTCGCCGGGAGAGCCCGGGAGCACCAGGTGAGGCGGCGACGAGCTCGTAGTCCTCCTCGGGCTCCTCGGGCCTCGTCTCGGCCAGCCCCCGGTGGAGCTCATCTCGCAGGCTGCGGGAGCGCAGCCCCTTGACCAGATGGGGGGCCTTGAGGGCGGTGTGGGTGAGGAAGGCGCCGATCGTCACCCAGCCCGCGTACAGGTGGGCGGCGTAGAAGGAGAACGGGAAGGCGTACCAGTACTGGATGTCGAGCAGGCCGGTCACGATCTCGAACAGGACCCCGCCTACCAACAAGAACAGGGTGACCCGCTCCAGGAGTTGGGCGAGGGAGCGGAGAGGGGGCCATGAGAAGAGCTTCGGGATGACCGACCACAGCTTGGCCAGCACCACGGGGATCAGGACGATCCCCAGGGTGACGTGGATGCCCTGGTTGAGGTGATAGAGCCAGGCCGGGCGCGTGGGCCAACTGAACAGGTAGAACCCCAGCAGGCCCCGGCCCGGGGTGAGCTGGTTGGCGGCCCCGAGGCTCGGGTTGTAGGCCGCGTAGGACACCAGCCCAGTCACGGCTACGAGGGGCAGGCCGACGAGGAGGCCGACGCTGAGGACCGACGTCAGCCAGGGGCCCCGCAGCGGGCTGCGCCAGAAGCCGGGGCGGAAGGGCCCGCCTGGGGGTTGCTGCCCTCCGAGCGGAAAGCGCGGCAATGGCAATCGCAACTTGGACCCCGGCTCCCCGGACGGACCTTGCTTCTTCGTCGCCGTGGTCATGAATGGAAGGGTACGACGCCTCCCCCGGGGATGACCCTGACGGAGCTTACGATTCACGAACGTCGGGTGGCTATCGCTGCGGCGCGCCCCACCGGCGGCAGGAGCTGCCGGCGGCCCCGACGGAGCGCCGGCCCGTGAGCCGGGCGGGAGGGACGCGGACGTAGAGCTGCCGGGGACGGATGTGGAGGTCGAAGGGGGTGAAGGCACCGGGCGGAGCCCGGGCCAGGAGCGGGTCCGGGCAGGCCAGGTAGGAACGGGTCAGACCGGGCCCAGCGGCGGCCAGATCGGGCGGGTGCTCTACGACAATGGCCGTGAAGGTCCCGTCAGCTATGGCCCGCCCGATGCTGGCTCTGAGGTAGCGCTGGGCGTTGGCGTCGAAGTGCCCTCGGAGCACGTCCACTGTCGCGGCGTCGTGGGCGACAGGCCGCTTTCCGGCTTGGACGAGGAGGCCGGGGTCGGAGGGGAGGTAGACGGGGCCCGGGATCCGCTCCAGGGCGGCGACGAAAGTGGCACCCACTCGGGCGTCGACCGAGGTCGGGACGAACGCAGCGGGCCGGAAGGTCAGGGCCAGCGAGCCGAGCTGAACCACCGCCAGGGTCCTGGCCAGGGCTGGGGCGACCTGGGCGGCGCAGGCGACTGGCAGCCACCGCCTGCACCGGCGGTCCCCTCCGGTGGCACCGGGCTGGTCCCGCCGGCGGCGAAGGTGGCCGTCCTCCAGACGGTGGGGGTGGCTGCCCTCCAGACGGTGGAGGTCCCCGACCGCCACGCCAAGGACCAGCCCTGCGGCCGCGAAGGCGGGCATCAGGTCGCTGGGGCTGCCGCCACTGTGGGCCCGGGACGCCCAGGACCCGAGCAGGAGGGCGGCGAGGACCCCGCCATAGAAGAGAACCCCCCCGTCAGGGAGGAGCGGCAGTCGGGTGGCGGGTCGCTCCGGCCGCCCCGGTCGCTCGGGCCCGAACCGGGCGACCACGACCCAGAGGGCCAGCGCTCCCCCCGTCCAGCCGACGCTGGCCAGCAGATCGGTGGTCCAAAAGCCCACGATGTCGCGAACGACAAGGTTGTGCTCGCCCAGGAGCTCGAAGACGTAGAAGCCGAACCATCCCCGGCTCCTGACCTCCAACACGATGATCACCGCAGCCAGGATCGCCGCGGCCGTGGTCAACAGGACCAGTCCCCGGCGGCGCGTGGCCGGCCGCACTACCAGGACCAGACCTACAGCGGCCAATGCCGCAAGGCCCGTCTGCTTGGTGAGGGTGGCGGCGGCCAGCGCGGCCCCCGCGGCGACGGCGCCGGGGGTGGCGCGGGCCCACCGGGCGAGGTAGACCCCCCAAAGCGAGAGGGCCACGAACAGCGAGTCCACTCTGGCCACGTCGAACGAGGCCCCGGTAGCGAAGAACGCAGCGGCGTAGAGTCCGGCCGCGGCCACGCCGGCCAGCCGCCCGCCGGTCTCCCGTTCGACCAGTCGGTAGAGGAGCCACAACGCAGCGAGCGAGGCGACCAGCGAGACCCCCCGCATGGCGGCGTAGCCCGAGCCCGTGGCTGCGGCCACGACCGCGCTGACATAGAAGTACAGGGGTGGGTACTCGTCGGGGACGAACCACACGTTGGGCCGGACATACAGCGCCTGGCCGTGGAGGATGCGATGGACCTCGACCAACGAGTTGCTCTCCAGCCACTCGATCTGGAAAGGGTAGGTGTCTCGGTGGAGGGCGATCCACAGGTAGACGCCGATCGCGGCGGCGGTGCCTGCGACGATGGCCAGGCCGAGGAGGGACCTCAGGGCAAGGCCGAGCCGGGTGCTCAGCCAGCGGGCCATCGGCTGCCGCCGGCCAGCCGCGGTCGCTACCGGGCCAGTTGGGCGAACCACCGATCTCCGCTGTGCCATACCTCGTCCACGCAGAACCCGCTGGCCGCGGCCAGCGCCCACACGGCGTCGGCGCCAACCGTGGCCCACGGGAACCACGGAGTTGCCTGATCGTCCCGCTCGATCCGAACCCGGTGGCTGCGGGTCTCCTCTCCCGGGGGGCCCAGCTCGGCCAGGACCTTCCCGCCCGGGGCGAGAAGCTCGGCTACTCGGCCCAGCATGGCCGCGGGGTCGCCGCAGATGCCGATGTTCCCGTCGAGGAGCAGGGCGGTTCGCCACCGTCCCGCCCCGGGGACGGGGTCGAAGACCGAGCGCAGGAGCACGGGGGCGCCCCGGGACCGGGCCAGGGAGACGGCGGCCGGGGACGCATCGATGCCGAGGACCAGGACCGCGCGTAGGGCCAGTGCCAGGCTGTGGCGTCCCGGTCCGCACCCGATGTCCAGGACCGGTGGCCAGGCCCGATGGAGGACGTCGAGATCCTCGGGCGCTGGTGGCGCCTGCCAGCGGTCGACCTCGAGGGGCAGGATCGAGCCCGACTCGGTCCTCAGGTAGGCGACGCTCACTGGTTCGGCGCGCCCAGCCCTGCCGCCGCTAGCCGAGCGCTCACCGCCCCGGCAGCCCGAGCGCTGGCGGCCTGGCCCCTGATCATCCCGTTGGCCAGAGTTCCGGCCGTACCGACAGGGTAGAGCGGGGGCAGGGAAAGGGCGGAGAGGGCGGCGGCAAACCGCGATCTCGGCGCCTGGGCCGCGACCAGCCGGGCGTCTTCGATCCGGTCCGCATCCACCAGCGGAGGGAGAAGCTGCACGCGCAGCCGCAGCCGCTGGAGCCGGTCCAGCTGGGCGGCGCCGGTCCACGGCGTGCTCATTGGGATGCCCGTGAAGGCGCTGGGAGGAACCCGACGGAACCCGATCGCCCACCACCCCCCGTCCGCCGCCAGCCCGAGGACGGCCCTGGTCCCGCGTTGCACCAGGGCGTCCAGCGCCCGGCGCAGCAGGGCCGGTCCGGCCTGGGGGGTGTCCATGCCGATCTGGATCCCGGGGCCTTCCACCTGCTGCCAGGCGTGGGCCAGCCGATCGGCCAGACCGGCGCCGGCCTGGTGGACCACCTCGACGCCGGGAGGGCACCAGCGTCCGACCTCACCTTCCAGGGCCAGCAGGACTCGGGACACCCCCGGAGTCGCCAAGGCGTTGGCGAGGGTGTCCTCCAGGGCGGCTCGAGCCAGCGTGGCAGCCCCTGCGGGGGTGCACGGGGGGCACAGCCTGGTCTTCACCCGACCGGGAACGGGAGCCTTCGCCATGATCAGCAAGGTCGCGCTCATGGAGCGGGACGAAAGCTCATCGGAGGAGGGCTCCCATGTCCCGGACCGCCCGTGCCGTTCCCAGGAGCGAGCCGGTCACCTTGGACCGCCCACCGTGGCGCGGCCGGTAGCTGACAGCCACCTCGCCCAACTTCCACCCGTCCCGGGCGGCTCGGAGCACCATCTCCAGGGGCCAGCCCGAGCGCCGGTCCTCGATCCCGAGGCCGCTCAGGGACTCGGTCCGGGCCGCTCGCATGGGCCCGAGGTCCGCGAGGCGCGTGCCCGTGCGCCGGGCCACGGATGCCACGAGGATCCGGTTGGCCAGCCGGCCGTGCCGGGGCATGGCCCCGGCGTACAGTCGGCGCCGGCCGAGGCACAGGTCGAGCTCGCCTCGGACTATCGGCCCGGCCACCAACGGAAGCTCCACTGGATCCAGGGACCCGTCGGCGTCCATGAAGCAGACGACATCGGACCTGGCCGCGGCCAAGCCGGCAGCACAGGCCGCCCCGAAGCCCCGGCGAGGCTCCGAGATCACCCGGGCCCCCGCTGCCAGGGCCACGCCGGCCGACCCGTCGGTTGATCCGTTGTCGACGACGATGGGCCGGAAGCCGGGCGGTACCCGGTGGAGCACCCAGGGCAGGGCGGTGGCCTCGTCGAGGACCGGAAGCACGAGGTCGAGCACGCAGCTGAACCTACCCAGCCGGTTGATGGCTGGAGGTGGCCAAGACCTAACGGTTTGCGAACGTCCAACGTCCCGGGATCGTTCGGGCCTGCGCCCGCCGTACCATGCCGTCATGGCGGTCGGCTCCCCGACGCGAGTCCTGGTCGTCGACGACGACAGCACGGTGCTGGAGGTGCTGTCCGGCTACCTGGCCAGGGATGGCTTCGAGGTCCATACGGCGACGGAGGCCGAAGCTGCCCTGGCGCTGGCCGCCCGGGTCAGCTTCGACCTGGCCGTGGTCGACATCATGCTCCCTGGCCGGGACGGCTTTGCCCTGTGCCGGGAGCTCCGCCAGGCCGCGGCGATGCCGGTCGTCTTTCTCTCGGCGCGGGGCCAGGAGGAGGACCGGGTGTCAGGGCTGGACTTCGGGGCGGATGACTACGTGCCCAAGCCCTTCTCTCCGCGGGAAGTGGTGGCCCGTGTCCGAGCCGTGCTCCGGCGGACCCAGGTCTCCTCCGAGGCGGACGGCCAGGTCGCAATCCTTCGGGCCGGCCCACTCACCATCGACCTGCCGGCCAGGGAGGTCACGCGTGACGGCCAGCTGGTCAACCTCACCATCCGGGAGTTCGACCTGCTCGCCTTCCTGGCGGGGCACCCCCGAGAGACGTTCAGCCGGGAGCAGCTCCTGGAGAGGGTGTGGGGCTGGACCTACGGGGGCCTGGCGACGGTGACCGTCCATGTACGCCGGCTGCGGGAAAAGGTGGAGCGGGACCCCACCGTCCCGTGCCTCATCAAGACGGTGTGGGGAGTGGGGTACCGTTGGGACTCCTGACCCTCGCCGCGCGGCCCGGGCCCCGGTCCCGACTCACCGTGGTGGCCATTCCCGCCGCTGGGCTGGCGGCCGCCCTGGCGCTGGCCCTGGTCGTCGGCGCCACCGCGGGGCAGGCTGTCGAGCTCACCGGGGTTGCTGGGGGTGGCGCCCTAGTGGCCGGGCTGGCGGGGGCCATCACCTTCACCTGGTGGCGCCGGTGGCCGGCCCGGGCCCAGCTGGCCCTGATCGCGATCGTCACGGCGGCCGCCACTGGGGCCGGGACGGTGGCGGCCGCCTGGGCGATGCTCCTCACCCCGCACGCCGTGGTCGAGCTGGTGGTGATCCTTCTGGCCGCGGCGACAGTGGGGCTGTTCGTGGCCAGCGGCCTCGGACGCGGGCTGGGGATGGAGCTCTCCCACGTGGCGGCCTTCGCCGACCGGCTCGAGGGTGCCCGGGCCCTCTCCGGTCCCCCTCCCGGGGTCATCACACCAGAGCTGGCCGCGCTCAGCGCCCGGTTGGGCGAGGCGGCCGACCGCCTGGCCGCGGCCAGGGGGGCCGAGCAGGCGCTGGAGGCGTCCCGCCGGGAGCTGGTGGCGTGGATCTCCCACGACCTGCGCACGCCGCTGGCCCGGCTCCAGGCCGTGACCGAGGCCCTCCAGGACGGGCTGGCGGACACGCCTCAGGCGGTCCAGCGCTACCACCACCTCCTCCGGGCCGAGGTGGTGCGGCTCTCGGCCATGGTGGACGATCTCTTCGAGCTCAGCCAGATCCACGCCGGGCTCCGTTCCTGCCCTCGCGAGCTGGCGTCCTTCGACGACCTGGCCTCGGACGCCATCGCCGCCTGTGCGGTCGTGGCCGGGCACAAGGGTGTGGCGCTGACCAGCGAGCTGGTCCAGAGCCCCCAGGTCCGGGTCAGGACCGCCGACACCTTGAGGGTGCTGGACAACCTGTTGACGAACGCGATCCGCCACACCCCGTCGGGAGGCACGGTGCGGATCCAGGTCGGGGCCGAGGACGGCCACGGCGTCGTCCGGGTCGTCGATAGCTGCGGAGGGATCCCCGAGGCCGACTTGGGTCGGGTCTTCGATCTCGCCTTCAGGGGCGACAGCAGCCGCAGCGAGCCGGGCGGCGGGCTGGGCCTGGCCGTGGCCAAGGGGCTGGCCGAGGCCCAGGCCGGGTACCTGGCGGTCGAGAACCTGGACGGAGGATGCGAGTTCCGCCTTTCGTTTCCCCTGGCCGGACCGTAAGGCCGTCGCATGCGGGTGTTGGTCACCGGGGGAGCCGGTTTCATCGGATCCCACCTTGTCGACCTGCTGGTCGCCAACGGGGCCGAGGTGCGGGTGCTCGACAACCTTTCGGCGGCCGGTCACGGCGGGCCCGATCACATCAACCCGGCGGCTGACTACCGCTTCGTCGACTGCCGGGACCGGGACGCGGTAGGTGATGCCGTGAAAGGGGTCGACGCCGTCTCCCATCAGGCCGCCAGAGTGGGGATGGGCCGAGGGCTGGACGACGCCCTCGAGTACGTAAGAGACAACGACGAGGCAACGGCCGTCCTGCTGCGGGAGCTCTCGGTGTCCCGTTTCGCCGGCCGGCTGGTCCTGGCCAGCAGCATGGTCGTTTACGGGGAGGGGATCTATCGCTGCCCTCGACACGGCCTCGTGCCTCCTGGCCCCCGCCACCCCGCGCGCTTGGCCGCTGGCGACTTCGAGCCGCCATGCTCGGTCTGCGGTGGCTCCGTCCGGCCGGACCTCACCAGCGAGGACGCCCCTCTCCGCCCGTCCAGCGTCTACGCCGCCACCAAGGTCCATCAGGAGCATCTGGCCGGCGTCTACGCCCGGGAGACGGGCGTCCCGGTCACCTCCCTTCGCTACCACAACGTCTACGGGCCGCGCTTTCCGAGAGGCACCCCCTACGCGGGCGTGGCCAGCGTCTTCCTGACGGCTCTGGCCGCCGGACGTGCCCCCACGGTTCTGGAGGACGGTGGACAGCGGCGAGACTTTGTCCACGTGACAGATGTGGCTCGCGCCAACCTCGCCGCCCTCACTGTCGAGCCCCCGGTGAACGGCCCGGTGAACGTGGCCAGCGGCGCGGCGCACACGGTCGGAGAGCTGGCGGCCGCCCTGGTTGCCGGAGTGGGCCCGGCCGCCCCGCCGCCCCTCGTGACCGGTCGGTGGAGGCCCGGCGATGTGCGCCACGTGACCGCTTCCCACGAGCGAGCCATGCGCCTTCTCGGTTTCCGGGCTCGGGTTCCGTTTGACCAGGGCGTGGCCGAGCTAGCGAGCGAGACGGGAGCGGGCACCCCGCCGAGGAGCACGGGCTCCGTACTTCCCGGTGGCAGAGGCGCTCGCCAACGTGACCAAGCATTCCGGGGCGACCCGGGCTGAGGTGTGGGTCAGCCGGGAGGGCGACGCCCTGCGGGTGGCGATCGCCGAGGTCTCGTCTCCTCGGGAGGGGGTGGTTCGCCTCCTCCAGGACGCCGGCATGGCGGCACCCGATGGGTCGGCAGGCCCCTGGTTCGGGTAAGAAGGAGGCCTCAAGGGGTCAGGAGCCACTCCCGCAGGAACGGGTCGGCGACGGTCCGCCGTCCATCTTGGAGTACGAGCAGCTCCTGCTCCTCGAGTGCCCGGAGCGCCTTTCGCACCCCGTTGGCGTTGGCCATCTCGACGGAGTCGAGGAAGGCTCGCGAGAAGGGCTGGGTGGTCGGGCTGGCGGCAAGGACGAGCAGGATCCGCTGATGACCCGCGGCCAGGCGCTCGAAGCGGTCGGCGTACATGCTGGCCTGATGGGAGACGACGCGATGCATGCCCGCATCGACCGATGCCAGGTCGATCACCGAGGCGGCCACCTCGAAGCTGGCGTAGGCGAGGCGCTGGACGTCGTTGGGAACGGGGCCGCCCTTCTTCCAGATCGCGGCGGCGACATCATCTCCCATGACCTTGCCCGCTGACGCCGCCCGCTCCTGCAGGTAGGCCACCATGGCCGCTTCAGGGACCGGGCCGAGGCGGATCACCTCGCCCATGTCGAGAAGGGGCGCTCCGGGGCTGGCGGTGAGTCGCTCCATCAGGTGGGCGTGGGATCCGGCAAAGACGAGGGATGCCGACGGGGCGGCGTCGGCCAGCGCCTTGAACACCCCGGGCAGGCCGGGGTCGATCTCGGCGACGTGCTGGAACTCGTCCAGCACGACGCTCACCGGAGACACCTTTGCTCTCTCCTCGACGAGCGCGAAGGTGTCGACCAAGGTACCCTCCCAGTCTCGGTCGGCCAATCCGGGCTCGAAGCGGACGGACAGGGAGCCGTCGAGGCCGACGGTCACCGATGGCCGTACTCGGAGCCGCCCGACCCATGCTGCTACGGATCGCCGACGCGACTCGAGGATCTCCTTGGCGGCGGCATCGATGACTGCTTGGGTGACCTCGCGACGACTGGCGCACCGCAGCAGGTTGACCTGGGCAATGCGGGCTCGACGTGCCCGTGCCCTGGCGGCGGCAAGAGCCAGGAGCGACGTCTTCCCGTATCGCCGCGGGGAGAGCAGGATCACGTTCGTGGCCGAGAGCATGCGCCCCACGATCGCTGCCAGCTCGTCGGCTCGATCGCAGAAGTGATCGGGCCCGACGGGGGATCCGTAGTGGTAGGGGGGGGATGTCACCAAGCAGTATTATACCAAGTGGTGACATGACTGGTAGCAGGGAGGGAGCCTCACTCGCCGTGGTGCTCGCGGAGGAAGCGGCTGGCCTCGTCGGCCAGGGCGTCGCCCGAGGCCTGGGGGGAATCCTCCAGGTCGCCCGCCTCCTCCAGGCGCGCCACGTAGGCAGCAGCGTCGTCGTCCGCCGCCACGAGCTCGTTGATCTGGCGCTCGTAGGCGGACGTGGCCACCTGGAGGTCGACCACGTCCACCCTGGTCCCGAGCAGGCCGGCGGTGCGCTCGACCAGAGCCAGGGTGGCCTTGGGCGAGGGACTCTGGGCCACGTAGTGGGGAACGTTGGCCCACAGGGAGACCGAGGGGATGTGGGCCGTGCGCAGCGCGTCGTGCAGGACCCCGAGTATCCCGGTGGGCCCCTCGTAGCGGGACTGCTGGAGCCCGAGGCGGGCGACCAGGCCTCCGTCGAGGGCGGTTCCCGTGACCTTCACGGGGCGGGTGTGGGGCACGTCCGCCAGCAGCGCCCCCAGCCCCACCACCATCTCGACCCCCAGGTCGGCGGCGACGCCCACCACCGCCTGGGTGAAGTGGCGCCACCGCAGACCCGGCTCGGTGCCCTGCAGCAGCACCACGTCCCGGCGGGTGCCGGGCACGGAGGCCGCGGCAAGGGTGGTGGTCGGCCACTCGACCCGCCTGGTGAGGCCCTCCTCCAGCCGGATCTGCGGCCGGCTCACGGTGAAGTCGAAGAAGTCCTCAGGGTCGATGTCGGCGAACACCCTGGCTGACCAGGTCCTCACCAGGTACTCCACGGCGCCCGTGGCAGCGTCGGCGGCGTCGTTCCACCCGCCGAAGGCCACCACCATCACCGGGCGGCGCAGCACGGGCCGCTGGTGCCAGCGCAACGATTCCACCACCCCAACGCTACCGGCGCCGGCCGGACGGACCGCTACCGGACTTGGAGCCCCGCGGCGTCAGGGGTCGCAGCCACTCGACCACATCGACGAGCGCGTCGTCGCCGTCGACGGCCCAGCGGCGGGCGATGACTACAAGGAGCTCCACGGCTCCCGGACCCTACTCTGGCGAGGATGTCGCTGGCCGGCTTCTCGGATCCCACCCGGACCTGGTTCGAGGCCACCTTCGACGCTCCGACACCAGCCCAGGAGCAGGGCTGGAGGGCCATCAGCGCAGGGCACCACACCCTGATCCTCGCTCCCACCGGCTCCGGCAAGACCCTGGCCGCTTTCCTGTGGGCCCTGGACCGCCTGCTCAGCGGGCCGCCGGCGAAGCCGCCTGAGGGTCCCCTCGTCACCAGGGTGCTGTACGTCTCGCCGCTGAAAGCGCTCGCCTACGACGTGGAGCGCAACCTCCGGGCGCCGCTCGCCGGGATCGCCCTCGGGGCCGAGCGGGCCGGGGTGACCCTGCCCCCGGTACGGGTGGGCACCCGGACCGGGGACACGCCGCCGGCGGAGCGCCGGGACCTGGCCCGCCATCCGCCCGACATCCTCATCACGACCCCCGAGTCCCTGTACCTCCTCCTCACCTCTGCAGCCAGGCCCGTCCTGGCGGGGGTCGAGCACGTCATCGTCGACGAGGTCCACGCCGTGGCCGGCACCAAGCGCGGCGCCCACCTGGCGCTCTCGCTGGAGCGCCTGGAGCGCCTGGTCACAGGGGCCGGCCGGCCGCCGCCCCAGCGCATCGGCCTGTCCGCCACGCAGCGTCCCCTGGACGAGCTGGCGCGGTTCCTGGGCGGCTTCCGCCGCCCGGCTGGCGACGGGCCGCCGTCCCCACGGCCGGTGACTGTCGTCGACGCCGGGGCGCGCAAGGCCCTGGAGCTGGAGGTGGTGGTCCCGGTCGAGGACATGGGCGACCTGGGCCTGTCCGACGGGCCAGCCGGCCCCGGAGGCGTTTCCGGCGGCGCATCCGGCCCGGGAGGCGGGCCAGCCGGCACAGCCGGCCTGGCGGCGGGCGCACCCGAGGCCCGGGCCTCGATCTGGCCGGCGATCCACCCGGTCCTGCTCGACCTCATCCGGGCCCACCGCTCCACGCTCGTGTTCGTCAACTCGAGGCGCCTGGCCGAGCGCCTGGCCGCCCGCCTGAACGAGCTGGCCGGCTGCGACCTCGTACGGGCCCACCACGGGTCGATCGCGAGGGAGCAGAGGCTCGAGATCGAGGACGCCCTCAAGGCCGGCCGCCTGCCTGCCCTCGTGGCCACGTCCAGCCTGGAGCTCGGCATCGACATGGGTGCCATCGACCTGGTCGTCCAGGTCGAGGCGCCCTCCTCGGTGGCGAGCGGGCTCCAGCGCGTGGGCCGGGCCGGCCACCAGGTGGGGGCGCCGAGCCGGGGCCGCATCTTCCCCAAGTTCCGCCACGACCTGGTGGTCGCCGCCGTGTGCGCCCGCCGCATGCTGGGCGGCCTCATAGAGGAGACGAGGGTCCCCCGCAACCCCCTCGACGTCCTCGCCCAGCAGGTGGTGGCCATGGTGGCGGGCGAGGGGACCGACGGGACGGGCCGGGGCCCGGACGGGGCCCTGACGGTGGGGGAGGTGGCGGAGGTGGCCGGACGGGCATACTCCTTCGCCGGGCTCTCCCGGGAGGCGCTGGAGGGGGTCCTCGACATGCTCTCGGGCCGCTATCCCTCCGACCAGTTCGCCGAGCTCCGGCCCCGCCTCGTCTGGGACCGGCTCGCCGACACCCTCACCGCCCGCCCCGGGGCCCGCATGCTGGCCGTGACGAGCGGGGGGACGATCCCCGACCGGGGGCTCTTCGGCGTGTTCACCCCCGAAGGCACCCGGGTGGGCGAGCTGGACGAGGAGATGGTCTACGAGAGCCGGGTGGGGGAGACGTTCCTGCTCGGGGCCAGCACCTGGCGGATCGTGGAGATCACCCGGGACCGGGTCGTGGTGGTGCCGGCACCGGGCGAGCCGGGGAAGATGCCGTTCTGGCACGGGGACGCGGCGGGACGGCCCTACGAGCTGGGCCGGGCGTTGGGGGAGTTCCTCGGGGAGGTGCAGGAGTGGGACGACGAGCGCCTGGCGGCCGAGTGCGCGCTCGATCCCCTCGCTTGCGCCAACCTGCGGTCCTACCTGGAGGAGGAGCGGGAGGCCACAGGCGGCGTCCTCCCCACGGACCGCCAGCTCGTGGTCGAGCGCTTCCGGGACGAGCTGGGGGACTGGCGGGTGTGCCTGCTGTCGCCGTTCGGGGCCAGGGTCCACGCCCCCTGGGCCCTCGCCATCGAGGCCCGCATCCGGGACCGCCTCGGCCTGGAGGCCCAGGCGATCTGGAGCGACGACGGCATAGTGGTCCGCCTCCCCGAGGCCGACGAGGCCCCTCCCCTCGACGCCGTGGTCCTCGACCCTCTCGAGGTGGAGGACCTGGTGGTGGCCGAGGTGGGCCGCAGCGCACTGTTCGCGGCCCGGTTCCGGGAGAACGCGGCTCGGGCTCTGCTGCTCCCGCGCCGCCGCCCCGGGTCCCGCACGCCATTGTGGCAGCTGCGCCAGCGGTCGGCCGACCTGCTGGCGGTGGCCTCCGAGCACGGGTCGTTCCCGATCCTGCTGGAGACCTACCGGGAGTGCCTGTCGGACCACTTCGACCTGGACGCGCTGGTGTCGCTGATGGGCGACATCCGGGCCCGGCGCATCCGCGTCGTGGGGGTGGACACCCCCACCCCGTCCCCCTTTGCCAGCTCCCTCGCCTTCTCCTACGTCTCGAGATTCATCTACGAGGGGGACGCCCCCCTGGCCGAGCGGCGGGCCCAGGCGCTGACGCTGGACCGGGCCATGCTGGCCGAGCTGGTCGGCTCGGACGAGCTGCGCCAGCTGATCGACGCCGGCGCCCTGGCTGCCCTGGAGTCCGAGCTCCAAGCCCTCGACGAGCGGCGCTGGGCCCGCTCCTTCGACGAGGCCCACGACCTGTTGCGCCGCCTGGGCGACCTGAGCCCGGCCGAGCTGGCGGCCCGATGCGGGCCGGGCGCGGCCGGGGCCGGCGAGGAGCTGAGCGCGCGGCGGCGGGCCGTGGTCGTGCGGTTGGCCGGCGAGGACCGGCTCATCGCCGCCGAGGACGCGGGCCGCTACCGTGACGCCCTCGGAGTGCTGCCCCCGGCCGGCCTGCCCGACGCCTTCCTCGCTCCTGTCGCCGACGCCCTGACCCAGCTGGTGCGGCGCTGGGCCCGGACACACGGCCCGTTCACGACGGCCGACCCGGCGGCGCGCCTCGGGCTCGGGGTCGAGCAGGTCGGGGCGGCCCTGGCCGGCCTGGAGGCGGCCGGCACCCTCGTCCGGGGGGAGTTCCGCCCCGACGGGCGCCAGCGCGAGTGGTGCGACGCGGCGGTCCTCTCGACACTGCGCCAGCGGTCCCTGGCCGCCCTGCGCCAGGAGGTGGCGCCGACCACGGGCGACGCCCTGGCCCGCTTCCTCCCCCTCTGGCAGGGGTTGCGGATCGGGGGAGCCAGCCCATTGGAGGTGGGTGACGAGGGAGCGAGCGGCGAGCGCGTGCCGGCGAGGGCCCTGGACCGGTGCTGGGAGGCCCTGGTCCAGCTGCAGGGTGTGCCGATCCCGGCCAGCGTGGCCGAGGCCGAGGTGCTGGCGGCCCGGGTGGAGGGGTACTCCCCCCGCCTCCTCGACGAGCTCCTGGGCGGCGGCGAGGTCATGTGGGTCGGCGCCGGGCCGCTCGGGCGCGACGACGGCAAGGTGCGGTTCCTGCTGCGGGACCAGGCCGGCCTCCTGCTCGACCGCCTGGCGCCGGTCCGGCGCGAGGGGCGGCCCGGCGAGGGGCGGCCCGGCGAGGAGGAGCACGAGCGGCTGCGGGCCGTGCTGGCGGCGCGAGGGGCATGCTTCTTCCCCGAGCTGGTCCTGCCCCCGTCCCTGGCCGGCCCTGGGACCGACGCCGCCGCCCTCGACGCGCTGTGGGACCTGGTGTGGGCCGGGGAGGTGACCAACGACTCGTTCGCGCCGTTGCGGGCGGTGACCGCCCGGCGGGGCGGTGGTCGCGCCCGCAGCGCCCGGGACGGACCTGGCCGGCCCAGGCCCGGAGGCGGGACGAGCCGGTTCACGCTCGGCCGGCGTCCCCGGCTGGGGTCGCTGAGCCCGCTCGGACCTCCCCGGGCCCAGGGACGGTGGTCCCTCGTCGGCGTGGACCGGCGGGGCGGCGGCCGCTCGCCGGAGGCCACCGGAGCCGCCGGGGCCACCGAGGCGTCGGCCGCTGTCGCTGCCGTCCTGCTGGAGCGCCACGGCGTGCTGACCAGGGAGGCGGTCAGGGCTGAGGGGGTGCCGGGAGGCTTCGCCGCCGTCTACCCCGTGCTGCGGGCCATGGAGGAGGCCGGCCGGGTGCGCCGGGGGTACTTCGTGGCCGGCCTGGGCGGTGCCCAGTTCGCCCTCCCCGGGGCGGTCGACCGCCTGCGCGAGGTGAAGGACGCATGGCCGCTGGGAGCCCGTGCGCACGGTGGCGACGGCCCCGGCCCGCCCGGTGTCCGTCGCCCCGGGCCGCCCGGTGTCCGTGGCGCCGGCCCGGGCCCGGGGCCGGCCACGCTCGTGCTGGCTGCCACCGACCCGGCGAACGTCTACGGGGCCGCCCTCCCGTGGCCGGCCAAGGGCCCGCAGCGGGTGGCCGGGTCCTGGGTCGTGCTCGTCGACGGCTCGCCGTGCCTCTACGTCGAGCGGGGAGGGAGGGGCCTGATCGCCCTGCGCCCGTGGTCCGAGGAGGGCGACCAGCCCTGGGAGGAGGCGGCGGTGGGTGCCCTGGACCAGCTGCTGGCCGCCTGCCGGCTACGCCGCATCGCCGTCGAGCGTTGCGCCACCGAGCTCGAGCCCCACCTGCTGGCCGCCGGCTTCGTTCCCGGCCCGAAGGGGCTGACCCGCTACCCGGGGGGCCGGCCGGCCCGGCCCGGCGCCCTCGCCGGACCTGACCATGCGGCGGGCGCCCGAGCCGGCTCCTGACCGGTCCCGGCGGCGCCACAGGCGGCGGTCGAGAATGCCGAACCGGAAGTGCAACTCGTCTTCAACTCCCGCTGGCGAAGTGCCAGGATCAGCAGGTCTAGTACGGTAACTCAGGCTCTGCGGGCACCCTTCGGCGGGCCTACGTGGCCATGGACCGCACGGGCGTCCCTACCGTCCCCCATGACACGGAGGGGCGCTCTGGGAAGGCAACCGACGGCCCGCGTCCGGGCGTTGGGTGGCGCCCAGCTCCAGTGCCTCATGTCGGGAACCGGGACGCCCGGGACACGAGGGCGCCGACGTCGACGAGGCGGTCGACGACCGGGAGGGACCCGAGGCGGCCGAGGCCCATGAGCCGGGGCACGGCGATGGTGCCCCAGCCGGGGACGCCGGCGAAGCGGATGGAGCGCACGATGGCCCGCGCCGCCAGCGACCCCCGCATGAGGCCCGACGCCCGGAGCAGCGGCCCGGTGCCGTCGGCCAGGCCCTGGGCCCGCGCCTCGAACTCGGTGTCGAGGGGGCCCGGGTTCACCAGGCAGACCGTCACGCCCAGGCCCTGCACCTCCCGCCGCAGCGCCTCGCTGAACCCGACCACCGCGAACTTGGTGGCCGAGTACACGCTGATGGGGGGCACCGCCACCCAGCCGGCGACCGACCCGACGTTCACGATGTGGCCGCGCCGGCGCTCCAGCATCGCCGGCAGCACCCGCTGGGTCAGGTCGATCAGGCCGATGACGTTGACCTCGAACAGCTGGCGGACGTCCTCGGCGGGCATGCCGGCGATTAGCCCCATCCACCCCAGGCCGGCGTTGTTGACGAGCACGTCCAACGGGCCCTCGGCCGACACGGCCTCCACGAGGGCGGCCCGGTCGGCGTCGACGCTGAGGTCGGCCCGGAAGGCTGTGATCCCGTCGCTCCCGGCCACCAGGCTGTCCAGGCGCTCGCGGTTGCGGGCCACGGCCCACACCCGGGCCCCCCGCCCCGCCAGCCGGACCGCCGTGTCCCTGCCGATGCCCGACGAGGCTCCGGTGACCACGATCGTCGATCCCTTGATGCGCATGGCACCACTACACTCCCGGCGGTCCCGAGTTGGCGAGCCGGAGGCGAGGCCGTGGGCGTCATAGTCGAGGTCGCCACCGAGGTCGACGACGAGCTCGTCGCAGCGTTCGCCCGGCTGGTCCCCCAGCTCTCCTCCTCGGCGCCGCCGCCCGGACCGGGCGAGCTGGCCGAGATGGTGGGGTCGCCGGCCATCACCGTCCTGGTGGCCCGCGCCGGCGACGGCGGGGACGACCACGGGCCGGAGTGGCCAGTGGTCGGGACCCTGACCCTGGTGCTGTTTCGCATACCTACTGGCATCAGGGCCTGGATCGAGGACGTCGTGGTGGACGGCGCAGCACGGGGCCAGGGGGTCGGTGAGGCGCTCACCGTCTCCGCCGTGGAGCGGGCACGGGTGGCCGGGGCCCGCACCGTCGAGCTGACCTCCCGGTCCTCGCGGGAGGCCGCCAACCGCCTGTACCAGCGCCTCGGGTTCGTGCGGAGGGAGACCAACCTGTACCGCCTCGACGTCGGCGACCTCGTCACCCGCCCCTGAGGGGGCGCCCTCGGCTGGGGATGGGAGGCCGAGCGGTCGTAGGATGGGCCCGAGACGATCACATCGAGATCCTGGGGCCCCCAACGACCGGGACGGGGCGACCAGGGCGCACAGGAGGGCAGGCCGTGGCCGAGAGCATCACGATCACCGACAACCGCAACGGGCAGTCCCTCGAGATCCCCATCCACGACGGGGGCGTCTCGGCCGCGGAGTGGTCCAAGGTCCTGCCGGGGGTCTGGTTCTTCGACCCGGGGTTCCTCTCCACGGCCGACGCGGCCAGCTCCGTCACCTACATCGACGGCGACAACGGCGTCCTGCGCTACCGGGGATACCCCATCCAGGAGCTGGCCGAGCACTCGTCGTTCCTCGAGGTCGCCTACCTCCTCGTCTGGGGCGAGCTGCCCACCGCCGAGCAGCTCGAGGAATGGCGCCACGAGATCACCTACCACACGTTCATCCACGAGAACATGCGCAAGCGCTTCCTGGAGGGCTTCCACTACGACGCCCACCCGATGGGGATCCTGGTGTCGGCGGTGGCCGCCCTTTCCACGTTCTACCCCGAGGCCAAGGACATCGACGACGAGGACGTGAAGCGCAAGCAGATCGTCCGCCTCATCGCCAAGATGCCGACGCTCGCGGCCGCCGCCCACCGGTTCAGCGTCGGGATGCCGTTCGTGTACCCCGACAACACCCTCGACTTCGTCCCCAACTTCCTCTCGATGATGTGGAAGGTGGCCGAGCCCCGCTTCGAGGCAGACCCGGCGCTGTCCCGCGCTCTGGACATCCTCTTCGTCCTCCAGGCCGACCACGAGCAGAACTGCTCGTCCACCGCCATGCGCGTCGTGGGCTCGTCACACGCCGACCCGTACTCGGCGTGCGCGGCGGCCTGCGCCGCCCTCTACGGACCCCGCCACGGCGGTGCCACGGAGATGGTCGTCCGCATGCTCACCGAGATCGGCTCCCTCGACCAGGTGGACGGCTTCGTGAAGGCGGTGAAGCAGGGCCACGGCAGGCTCCAGGGCTTCGGCCACCGCGTCTACAAGAGCTACGACCCCCGGGCCAAGATCATCAAGGAGACGGCCGAGGAGGTCTTCGCCGTCACCGGCAGGAACCCCCTCCTCGACATCGCGCTGAAGCTGGAGGAGGTGGCGCTCAGCGACGAGTACTTCATCTCCCGCCACCTCTACCCCAACGTCGACTTCTACTCCGGGCTCATCTACCAGGCCATGGGGTTCCCGGTGGAGATCTTCCCCGTGCTCTTCGCCATCGCCCGGACCCCGGGTTGGCTGGCCCAGTGGCACGAGCAGCTCGGGGAGGGCGGCAAGCTGTTCCGTCCCCGCCAGCTCTACGTGGGCGAGGGCGAGCGCCACTACGTGTCCATCGGCGAGCGCTGACCGTCGCCGAGCACCGGGAGCGGCCGCGGCTCCGCCGTCGCATGCGTGTAACGTGATCGCAATGGTGGCCTCGCCGCGCGCCCTGCTGGACCTGGCCCGGTCCCCCACCGGCCGGAAGGCCGTGAAGTACTCGACGGTGTCGGCGATCTGCATCGTCATCACGTACGTGCTGCTGACGCTGTTCTTCGGGGTGCTGCGCCTGGCGTCGGCCGAGGTCTGCAACATCCTCGCCGTGGGCATCACCACCATTCCCTCCTACACGCTCAACCGCCGCTGGGCCTGGGGCAGGTCGGGCCGGTCGCACCTGTGGAAGGAGGTCGTGCCGTTCTGGACGCTGGCCCTCGTGGGGCTGGTGCTCTCGACCTACTCGGCCGGCCTCGGCGCGGACCTGAGCCGCAGCCTGGGGCTGTCCCACGTCGGGGTGTCGATCACCGTCGACATCTTCTCCTTCGGCGCCTACGGGGTGCTGTGGGTGGGCAAGTTCATGATCTTCAACCGTTTGATGTTCGTCGACCGGGAGGCCCGGCCCGGCGCCTCCGCCGACGGCCTGTCCTCGGGCTCGGGCTCCGGCTCGGGCTCCGGCTCCGGCGACCTCACCCGCCAGTCGGCCTGAGGGCCCTGCGAGCCGGGCGGGCGAGCCCCGGCCGGCGTGGGGGCGGCCCTGCGCCCTTGCCGGCTCCCCGCCACCGCCCTTCCTTCCGCTCCGGCCGGCGCCGTGCTGAACTTGTGATGATGAGAGGTCATTTTGACCCGAAATCGCCACAAGTTCGAAAGGGATCGCCTCGTCCGCACCCTGCGCCGGCCCCCTCGACGCTGCCGGCGCCGTAGCCGGAGCGCCGGGACGGCCAGGGCCCATGCGGCAATGACGGCCAGCGCGGCCAGGGCCACCGGAGGGAGGTCGCCGCCCCGCTCGTACAGCGTCAGCCCCGTGCGCAGGGCGACGCTGCCCTCGACGACCTGTGGGACCGCCAGCTCCGACCGGGAGCGGACCCGCCCGTCGCTCCCGACGAGGGTCGAGTAGCCGGTAGGGGCGGCCTGGACCAGGTCCCGCCCCTCCTCGACGGCCCTCAGCCGGTCCGCGGCCACCTCCTCGCTCGGGACCAGGTCGTGGGAGTAGGAGGACGTGTTGGTCGGCACCACCAGGAGCTGCCCTCCCGCCCGGACCGCGGCCCGGGCGCGGCTGGCGAAGAACACCTCGTAGGAGATCATGACCCCGACGGGGCCCGCCGGCGTCCGCAGGAAGCCGGGGCCGTGGCCGGGGATGGCGTCCCGCGGGACGTCCGCGAGGTTGACGAAGTGGCGCAGGAAGGAGCGGCCCGGCACGTACTCCCCGAACGGCACCCGGTGCACCTTCTCGTAGTGGCCGATGATCCGGCCCGACGGTCCCCACACGACGGCCTCGTTGGTGAACCGGGTCGCTCCGACGTCCTCCACCACCCCCGCGATCACGGTCGTGCCGAGCGACCGGGCCACCTGGCCCATCCGGGCGGCGACAGGGGAGCCGGCGAGCGGGTGGTCGATGGAGATGACGTCCTCGGGCCACACGACCAGCCCGACCGGAGGGCGCACCTGGCGGGTCGCCCGGAGCTGGGCCCGGTAGACGATCCGGGGATCGACGTTGACGGCCCGCAGCCCCCGGATCCCCCCTCCCTGCACGGCGGCCACCTGCACCCGGCCGACCGGCGGGCCGCCGTCAGCGGGGGCCCGGCTGGCGGCGGCCGCCCCTATGACGACGGCGGCAGCCGCCAGGCAGGCCGCCCCGATCCGGGCCGGCCGGCCGGCCAGCACCTGGGCCACCCCGCCCTCGCTGTCCCCGGCCCCCGGCCTCCCGCCGTCCGCGGC
>JBOGGR010000084.1:0-5834 GCA_050744025.1 Acidimicrobiales bacterium | reverse complement strand
GCCCCGGCCCCCGTCGCCGCCCCGGCCCCGGCCCCCCTTGCCGCCCCGGCCCGGTCGGCCGCCGCCAGCGGGCTCTCGACCATGCCGGCGCTCGGGGTGGCCGCCTCCTCGACGCCGGGGAGGGTGGGCTGGATGCGCTCTCCCGTCGTCTGGATGCCGAGCTCGACCCTCTCCTGGTAGGGGAGGTAGTCGACGGCCAGCCGGCGGAAGATGTAGTCGATCAGGCTGGTGGCGAGGCGGATGTCGGAGTCGTCGGTCATGCCCGCCGGCTCGAAGCGCATGTTGATGTACTTGCTCACGAACGTCGAGAGCGGCACGCCGTACTGGAGGGCGATGGAGACGGCCACCGAGAAGGCGTCCATGATGCCGGCGAGGGTCGACCCCTGCTTGGACACCTTCATGAACACCTCGCCCGGCCGGCCGTCCTCGTACTCCCCGACGGTGACGTAGCCCTCGCAGTCGGCCACCTGGAACTTGAACGTGTTGGACCGCCGCCGGCGGGGCAGGCGCTCCCGGATGGGCTGCTTCACCACCACGGTCGTCTGGTGCTGGAGGGCCTGCTCCAGCTCGGCCACCTTGGCCGCCAGCTCCTCGTCGTGGGCCTCCGCCTCCGAGGCCGGCGCCGCCGCCCCCGCGTTCTTCGTGGTGGCGAGGGGCTGGCCCACCTTGCAGTTGTCCCGGTAGACGGCCACCGACTTGAGCCCGAGGCGCCAGGCGTCGACGTGCAGCTGCTCGATGTCCTCGACGCTCACCTCCTCGGGCAGGTTGACGGTCTTGGAGATGGACCCGCTTACGAACGGCTGGGCCGCCGCCATCATCTTGATGTGGCCTGTGTAGTGGATGGTGTTGTCCCCCATCGAGCAGGCGAACACGGGCAGGTGCTCGGCCCGCAGGCCAGGGGCGCCGACGATCGACTTGTGCTCGTCGATGTGGGCCACGATCGCCGCCACCTGCTCATCCTCGTAGCCGAGCTGGCGGAGGGCCCGGGGGACGGTCTGGTTGACGATCGACATGGTGCCCCCGCCGACCAGCTTCTTCGTCTTCACCAGGCCGAGGTCGGGCTCGATCCCCGTCGTGTCGCAGTCCATGAGGAAGCTGATGGTCCCCGTAGGGGCGATGACCGAGGCCTGGGCGTTGCGGACGCCGTGCTCCTCGCCCAGCTCCACGGCCAGGTCCCAGGCCTCCTGGGCCGCCGACAGGAGCTCTGTCGCCACCAGCTCCTCGTCGATCCTTGCCACCGCGTCGCGGTGCATGCGCAGCACGCCGAGCATGGCCTCCCGGTTGTCGTGGAAGCCGGCGAAAGGGCCCATCCGGGCAGCCGTGCGGGCCGAGGTGGCGTAGGAATGCCCGGTCATGAGGGCGGTGAGGGCCCCGGCCCAGGCCCGGGCCTCCTCCGAGTCGTAGGGCACGCCCTGCGCCATGAGCAGGGCGCCCAGGTTGGCGTAGCCGATGCCGAGCTGGCGGAACCGCCGCGAGGTCTCTGCGATCTTCTCCGTCGGGTAGTCGGCGTTGCCGACGAGGATCTCCTGGGCCGTGAACAGCACCTCGACCGCGGCCTTGAACCCCTCGACGTCGAAGGTGTCGTCGTCCCCGAGGAAGCGGAGCAGGTTGAGGCTGGCCAGGTTGCAAGCCGAGTTGTCGAGGTGGACATATTCCGAGCAGTTACGGACAACCAGGCCATTGACCAGGTACGAGTGGTTCCTCGGCTCGGACAGGTTGTAGGTGAGCTCGATCCCGTCGTCGGAGCGCTCCACCAGCCGGGCAGTCTGCCGCACGTCGCACGGGCCCGTCGGCCCCCCGGTGACCACCTCCGCCAGTCGGACCACCTCCCCCACTCGGACCACCTCCGCCAGCCGGGCCGACTTGGCCGACAGGGAGAAGCCGATCTCGCCGGCGAAGCGGACCAGGGACCGGGAGGTGACTCGCAGGTCGTAGGACGGCGAACGGCCATACGTGACCTGCTCACCGCCACGGTTGCTGCAAGGGAGGCGGCCCCCGGCACTTCCTCCGTGCACCTTGTGGACGCGGCTCGAGATCCCGAAGGTCGTGAGGAGCCGCTGCACCCCGAGGAGGAGCTTCCTCGACGTCGACCCCAGCCCGACATAGGACCCCTCCGTCGGGTTGTGGACCACACACCCGCCGGCGTCGAACAAGCCCTGGAGGAAGGCCCCGGCGATCGGCGCGGGCGCCTGCTCGACGGCCCACGGCATCTCCTTGTGCGGCCCGGTCACCGGCTTCACCCCGAGTGCCTCGAGGAACCGCTCGACCGGGCGACCTGAGATGCGCAACTGCGCGGTGCCGTTCTCCTGCTCGGAGACCTTGAGCGGGCGATCGCCGTTGATCCACTGGACCAGCTCCGCATGGCGGGGCAGCACCTCCTCACGGTCCTCGGCGCTCCCGTAGACGGTGACCGTGGTGGGCCCGGACGTGGACCCGTCCCCGGCGAGCCACCCGAGGTAGTGCGCGAGGTCGGGCGACCACTGCTCCGGGAGGCGCAGCAGGTCGGACCGGTCTCCCCTGGCGTGACAGGCCTCCGGGTCGGACGGCACAGGGAGCGCCCAGCCGGCGTTCACCGGGCGCGCAGGAAGATCGAGCACCTTCACGTCGTCGCCGGCCTCGAGCTGGCCGGCCTCCACCCATCCCCGGTTGGTAGTGAAGATCCGGTGGCCGGGCGTGCATCGGAGCTCCATGCCGTTGTCGAAGCGGAGCCGCACGATCTCGTTCCAGCCGGTGAGCACGAAGGCTTCCGGTGAGGTGATCTCCATCCGCTCGGCCGGGGCCTCCGGACTCGTCGCGTCGTGGGTGTAGACGCCGAACGTCTCCCCCCGGTTGGCCCGGTCGAACAGCTCGGCGAAGCGGATGAGCCCTTTGTCGGTGTGCACCAGGGAATCACCCGTGAAGCACGGGTTGGAGGCGTTGATCCGGCCGGTGACCGGCGCGGTGTGCCAGCGGTTGATCGTGGTGTCGAACTGGAGGCCGGGGTCGGCGCACTCCCAGGCCGCCTTGGCGATCTGGCGGAACAGGTCCCTCGCCCGCACCGTCCGCAGCACCTCCCCGGTCGTCACCGCCCGCAGGTCCCAGTCGGCGCCGTCCAGCACGGCCTGCATGAGCTCGTCGGTCACCCTCACCGAGTTGTTGGCGTTCTGGTACTGGATGGAATGGCTGTCCCGGCCGTCCAGGTCCATGTCGAAGCCGGCGTCGCGAAGGGCCCGAGCCTTGCGCTCCTCGAGCGCCTTGCACCAGATGAAGTCCTCGATGTCGGGATGGTCGGCGTCGAGGACGACCATCTTGGCCGCCCGACGGGTCTTTCCCCCGCTCTTTATCGTCCCCGCCGAGGCGTCGGCGCCCCGCATGAAGCTCACCGGCCCCGAGGCGGTGCCGCCGCCGTTCAGGTGCTCCTTGGACGAGCGGATGCGGGAGAGGTTGACACCTGCGCCCGACCCCCCCTTGAAGATGATCCCCTCCTCGGCGTACCAGTTGAGGATCGAGGCCATGCTGTCCTCGACCGCGAGGATGAAGCAGTTGTGGACCCGGAGGTTGCCGCTCAGGTACTCGCCGCTCTCGGTCTGGATGTCGTACACGTCCATGACGCCGAGCGCCTCGACCCGCTCGACCTCGAGGCGCTTCGCCGCCGCGGCGGCGTCGCTGCCGGCGATCTCGCCCGTCCCGAAGGACTCCCTCGGGTGCCACTCCAGCTGGTCCCCGGGCCGGAGCTCGCCGGCCGGCACGAATCCGCCGCGGCGCTCGTCGGAGCAGCGCCAGACCAGGTGATCGGCAGTGACGTCGAGGGCCGCACCGGCCTCGGTGCGCACCCGCAGCACGGGCTTGCGGCCGTTGGCCTTGACGGCGACGACACGGGTCACCCCGTTGGCATCGTAGACCTTCGACCCGACCGCGTTCGACTCGACCAACCTCCCGATCGGGACCAGGCCGTCGGGGGTGCTGACGAGGGCGTCGTACGGCTGGCACGCGCTGGCCTGCTGAGGCACGCCCTTCACCCCGATGTTGAACCAGACCGGGGAGTTGAAGGCGGCCCGCTGGTGGACCACCAGGGACCTGAGCTCGTCGGAGAAGGCCCGGGCCTCGCCCTTGCCGGCGAAATAGCCGTCGCGCTCCCCCAAGGCGGTGATGGTGTCGACCACCCGGTCGACCACCTGGCGCAGCGACCACTCCCGCTCCGGCGACCCGAGGGTCCCCCGGAAGTACTTCTGGGCCAGGATGTTGGTGGCGTTGACGCTCCACGACGCCGGCACCTCCACCCCGAGCTGCTCGAAGGCCACCGACCGGTCCACGAAGCTGGTGATGCGGGCGTCCCGGCGCTCCCAGGCCACCTCGTCGTAGGGGTCGACCCCCTCGGTCGTGAAGTACCGGCGGATGCCTATGCCGAGGCGCTGGCGGGCGATGGCCATGTCCTCTAGCCTCCTTGGACTGCGACTAGTAGAGCCGCCGGCCACCCGGCGGCTCCGGCCCCCGGGAGACCCCAAGGGCCGCGGCCACCTCAGGCCGGGATGTAATTACACCACCGTAGTTCCTCGCCGTCAACCCCCTGCGCCGGACGGCGCCTACGCCCGGCGGACCACCTGGTCACGGAGCTTGCGATCGGCCCTGGCCACCCACTCCGCCGGGGTCCTGCGCCCCGGGTCGCCCCCCCGCGCCGGGTAGCCGAACGACAGCACCGTCGCCACGCCCTCCTCCCCCGACAGGCCGAGCGCCTCGCGGCAGCGGTCCAGCTCGCGCACGCCGTTGGGGCACGACCCCACGCCATCGCCCCAGGCGGCCACCATCATGCTCTGGGCCGCCCTGCCGGCGTCGAAGGCGGCCGGGCCCCTCCCCTCGACGAGCACGGCCACGACCAGTGCCGCGCCGAGCAGGTTGGACGGCTCCCACACCGTGGCCGCCACCTCCTCCACCAGGGGCTTGCCCTCCAGCACCACGAACGTCCACGGCTGGCGGTTGCGCGAGCTCCCCGTCACCCGCCCGGCGTCGAGAACCCGCTCCACCACCTCCGCCGGCACCGGCCGCTCGGCGTAGTTGCGGACCGCCCGCAGGCTGGCCAGCGCCAGGTAGGTCTCCATCGCTCTCGCCCTCCTCTCCGAAGCCTCTCATAGGAACAGCATCCGTCCCGCCCGGCCGCCGTGCCCACTCACGCCGTCCCGCCCCGCCTGGGATCATTGCGCCCGTGGACGACGGGGGCCAGCCGGACCGGCGCTACGTGCGCCTCATGCTCCTCCTCCTGGCGTCGGCCGCCTTCTTCGACGGCTACGACAACCAGGTCATCTCGCTCCTCCTCACGAACGTCCAGCACACATTCCACGCGAGCGTCACCACGCTCGGCCTCATCCACGTGCCGATCGCGGCCGGCCAGTTCGTGGCCTTCTTCTTCATCTTCGCCTCCGACCGCATAGGGCGCCGGCCCATGCTGCTGTGGACGGTGCTCGGCTACACGCTGTTCACCGTCCTCACCGCCTTCTCCCCCACCATCTGGGCCTACGCCGGCTTCCAGCTCGGAGCCCAGACCTTCACGGGCGCCGAGTACGGCGTGGCCGTCATCATGGTCGTCGAGGAGCTGCCCACCGCCCGCCGGGGGCGGGGGCTAGGGACCCTGCTCGCCATGGGCCCCCTCGGCGCCATCCTGGTCGGCCTCCTCTCGGCGGTGCACCTCCAGGACTCGCCTCTCTCGTGGCGGGCCTTCTACCTGGTCGGGGTGCTGCCGCTCCTCGCCGTCGCGGTGGGCCGGCGCCGGCTCCGGGAGACCGGGCGCTTCACCGCGGAGCGGGCCCGCCTCGCGCGGGCCGGCGGGGCCCCGGAGCCGGCAGGGCGGGCGGCGCCGGACG
>JBOGGR010000083.1:0-17665 GCA_050744025.1 Acidimicrobiales bacterium | reverse complement strand
TCGCCGGCGAGGCCCAGCTCCTGGCACAGGTCGACGGCGTGCGGCACCCTGGCGAGGAACGCGTCCGGCCCGGCCTCGACGGGCAGCCCGTCCTGGTCCTCGGTGCAGATCTTGCCGCCGAGGCGCTCGCCGGCCTCGAGGAGGACGACCCGGGGCGCCTCCCCGGCGCCGGCGAGGGCCAGGGCGGCGGCCAGGCCTGTAATCCCGCCCCCTACCACGGCTACGACTGGCTGACGCCGGCCGCCGTCCCCCGTGGAGGAGACGGGGGCCGGCTGGCTCCCGCTCGTCGCCGGTCGGGTCACCCTCGCCCCGCCGAACGTGTCGGCGAATGGCCGAACTGTGTCGAGAAGTGGTCGTCATGTGGTCCGTCGCCGACACAGTTCGTCGATGGACGGACCCTCGTGGATGGACGGAGCCGGGCGGCCGGCGTCGGGCACGGCGGCGGTCACGAGGCCGGCCAGGGTCTCCACGAGGTGGGGGTCGTCGTCGAGGGACCGGGTCCGGGAGAGCACGAGGCCCTGCTCCTCGGCCACCCGGCGAGCCTCGATGTCCACGTCGTAGAGGACCTCCAGGTGGTCGGACACGAAGCCGGCCGGGCACACGACCACGCCCCTCACGCCTTCTGCGGGCAGGCCCCGGATGACGTCCAGGATGTCGGGGCCGAGCCAGGGCTCCGGGGTGCGGCCCGCGCTCTGCCAGGCGAGGCGCCACCGGCTCACACCGGCCCGGGCCGTCACCGCCTCGGCCGTGGCCAGGAGCTGCGCCTGGTAGGGGTCGCCCGTGGCGAGGATGCGGGCAGGGAGGCTGTGGGCGGTGACCAGGACCTCGGTGGCCCCGGCCACGTCGCCCGGGAGGCCGGCCATCGCATCGGTCAGGCGCCGGGCCAGGAGGTCGATCAGCCCGGGCGCCAGGTGCCAGCTCTCCACGGCCCGCATCTCGATGCCGGCGCCGGCCGCCGCCTCCCTCGCCCGCTCCAGGTACTCGCCGACGCTGAGGGCGGAGTAGTGGGGGGCCAGGACCAGGGCGACGCCCTGGCGCAGCCCGGCCCCGGCCATGGCGGCCACGCCGTCCTCGATGAAGGGCTCGGCGTGCTTGGCCCCGAGGAAGACCCGCCATCGTCCGGGCTGGCGGCGGTCGAGGGCCGCCTGGAGGCCCATGGCCTGGGCCCGGGTCCGCTCGGCCAGGGGGGACGCCCCGCCGATGGCCTGGTAGCGGCGCCGGAGGTCGGCCAGCAGCTCGGGGGTGGGGGGCCGGCCCCGGCGGACGTGGGTGTAGTAGCCCTCCACCTGGTCGGGCCCGGCCGGCGTGCCGTACGACATGACCAGCACGCCCGTGGGCGTGCCGACGGGGGCTTCGTCGCCGGTCACCCGGGCCTGCCCTCCTCGTGGACCAGGTCCACGAGCGCGCCCAGGATGCCGGGGTCGGTCTCTGGGAGCACGCCGTGGCCGAGGTTGAACACGTGGCCGGGCCTCCCCTCGGCCCGGGCCAGGACGGCCCGGGCCTGGCCGGCCACCACGTCCCACGGCGCCAGGCAGACGGCCGGGTCGAGGTTGCCCTGGACGGCCCGGCCCGGCCCGACCCGCCGGCGGGCCTCGTCCAGCGGCACTCGCCAGTCCACGCCGACCACCTCGGCCCCGGCCCCGGCCATCAGGCCGAGCAGCTCGCCCGTCCCAACCCCGAAGTGGATGCGGGGGACGTCCAGGTCGGCCAGTCCCTCCAGGACCCGGCGGCTCGCCGGCAGGACCAGGGCCCGGTAGTCCTCGGCCGAGAGGATCCCCGCCCAGGAGTCGAAGAGCTGGACCGCCGCCGCACCGGCCAGGACCTGGGACCGGAGCGAGGCGAGGGCCAGGTCGGCCAGCGCGTCGAGGAGGAGGCGCCACAGGTCCGGGTCTGCGTGCATCAGGGCCTTGGTCCGGGCGTAGCTCCGCGACGCCCCCCCCTCGACCAGGTAGCTCGCCAGAGTGAACGGGGCCCCGGCGAAGCCGATCAGGGGCACGGCCAGCTCGGCGGCCAGGCTGCGCACGGTCTCCAGGACGAAGGGGGTGTCGACGTCGGGCTCGAGGGGCCGGAGGCGGCGGAGGTCGCCGGCCTCCCGGAAGGGGTGCTCGACCACGGGGCCCCGGCCCGGCACCACGTCCACCCCGAACCCGACGGCCGCCAGGGGCACCACGATGTCGGAGAAGAGGACGGCGGCGTCCACCCCGTAGCGCCGGACCGGCTGGAGCGTGAGCTCGGCCGCCAGCTCGGGGCGGGCCACCGCGTCGAGGATGCTGCCGTCGCCCCGCAGGGCCCGGTACTCGGGCAGGGACCGGCCGGCCTGGCGCATGAACCACACCGGCACCCGGCTCGCCGGACGGCACCGGCAGGCCTGCAGGAACGGCAAGCCCTGGAGGCGCTCTCCGGGAAGCGTCCTGGCGCCGGCGCTCATGCGAGCTGGCACGTCACGGGCACGCTCGCCGAGGCTATCCGAGGCCGGCCGCGAAGCCGCCTATGATCGACGTTCCGACATCCGGCGGTCCGGACGTCCCTCTCCCGTTGGCGCCGCATCCCGATCTCCCAGCCGAGCAGGCCCACATCGGCCAGGCCTACGAGCGACTCGAGGCCATGCGCGACGCGGCCCGGCTGCTCGTGGTCTCGGTCCTGGACCAGGGCCGGGGCGGCACCCACCAGGCCAGGGAGGAGCGGGACGTCATCGTGCGGACCGGCCTCCAGCGCCTCGAGCAGCTCGACATCGGGGACCGCTCCCTCTGCTTCGGGCGGATCGACCTGGTGGGGCCTGGGCCCGACGACGGCGCCGGAGGCCCCAGCTACCACATCGGGCGCCTCGCCGTCTCCGGGCCAGACCTGGAGCCCCTGGTCGTGGACTGGCGGGCCCCCGTGGCAGAGCCCTTCTACCGGGCCACCGGGGCCGACCCGATGGGCCTCACCAGCCGCCGCCACTTCGCCACCGAGGGGCGCGGCCTGCTCGGGATCGAGGACGAGCTCTTCGCCCTCCCCGGCCGGCCCCGCCCCGAGAGGGCGCCGGGCGAGCCCGGCGCTCCCGTTGCCGGGGACGAGGACCTGGAGGTCCCGAGCGGCGCCCTCCTGGCGGCCATGGAGCGGTCGCGCTCCGGCCGCATGCGGGACATCGTCGCCACGGTCCGACGGGAGCAGGACGAGGTCATCCGGGCCCCGCTGCCCGGACTGCTCGTCGTACAGGGGGGGCCGGGCACCGGCAAGACGGCCGTCGCCCTCCACCGTGCCGCGTACCTCCTCTACACCCACCGTTTCCCGCTCGAGCAGCAGGGCGTCCTCGTCATCGGGCCCAACCGCCTCTACCTCAGGTACATCGAGCAGGTCCTGCCGTCCCTCGGGGAGAACGGGGTGACGTCGTCGACGGTCGAGGGACTGCTGGCAGGCGTCCCGGCGAGGGTCGTGGAGCCGGTGGCAGCGGCCCGCCTGAAGGGCGAGGCCCGGATGGCCTCCGTCCTCGCGGCCGCGGTGCGGAGCCGCCAGCGCCCGCCTCGCCACGACCTGGCGGTCCCCTTCGGGGCAGCGGTGCTCCGCCTCGGCTCGGCCGAGCTGGGCCGGATCGTGCGGAGCGCCCGCCGGCGCCACGGGACCCACAACGGGCGCCGGCGCCTGGTCGAGTCGCTCCTGGTCGCCAGGCTGGCCGGTCAGTACCGCCGGGCCATGGAGATCGTGGGAGAGGGCCGCCCGGCCGCGGGCCTCTCCGCAGTCGATGCCGGCGGCAAGGACCCGGCCCCGGGCGGTGAGGACGAGGCCGAGCTGGTCCGGGCCCTGCGCAGGGCTCCTCGGGTGGCGGAGGCCCTCGACCGGATGTGGCCGCGCCTCCACCCCGAGGAGCTCCTGCACGACCTGTACGGGGCGCCGCCCCTGATCGCCCTGGCCGGCAGCGGCCTCCTCGATCCCGCGGAGCAGGTCCTCCTCCGGCGGCCCCGGTCCGCATCCCTCGCCACCATCCCCTGGACCAAGGCAGACATCCCGCTCCTCGACGAGGCCCGCGTCCTCCTCGGCCCGGTCGCCCGCGCCACGGCGGGAGAGGCTCCCCGGACCTACGGGCACATCGTGGTCGACGAGGCCCAGGACCTGTCGCCCATGCAGCTGCGCATGCTGGCCAGACGCTCCCTCTCCGGGTCGATGACGGTCGTCGGGGACATCGCCCAGGCGACCGGGCCGCACGCGGCCACCAGCTGGGACGCCATCGCCGGCCTGCTCGGCGGCGGCCGGGGCCGGGTACGGATGGCCGAGCTGAGCGTGAACTACCGCACTCCCTCCGAGGTCATGGACCTGGCGGCCGAGGTGCTGGCCGTGGCCGCCCCTGGCCTCCGGCCGCCCCGCTCGGTGCGCTCCACAGGGGTGCTGCCCGTCGTGCGAAGGGCGGCGCCGGGGGAGCTCGCGGCAGAGGCCGCCGGCCGGGCCCGGCTCGAGCTCGCCCGGGTCCGGGACGGCACCGTCGCGGTGGTGGCGGCCGCCCCGCTCGTCCCCGAGCTCACCCGGGCGCTGCTGGCCCACGGCCTGCCCGTCACCTCGGCGGAGTCCCTCCTGGCCCCTGTGACGGTGCTCTCCCTCGACCTGGCCAAGGGCCTGGAGTTCGACGCCGTCGTCGTGGTGGAGCCGGCGTCGATAGTGGAGGAGCACAGCCTGAGGGCCCTGTACGTGGCCCTGACCCGCGCCACCCGCCGGCTCACGGTGCTCCACGCCCGGGACCTGCCGGGCGCGCTCGCACCCGGGCGGCCGGCCGCCTCCGGAGCCGCCGGCGCGCCATGATCGTCGGCGTGCCCGAGCGCCCCGAGGACCTGGTTCCCACGTCCGACCCGCTCGCCCAGGTCCGGGCCTGGCTGGACGACGCCACGGTGGCCGGGATCATCGAGCCCAATGCCATGACGCTCGCCACTGCCGCCCCGGACGGCAGGCCCTCCGCCCGCATGGTCCTGCTGAAGGCCGTGGACGCCGGCGGCCTGGTCTTCTACACGAGCCGCTCCAGCGAGAAGGGCCGGGAGCTGGCGGCCAACCCGTGGGCCGCCCTCGTCCTGCACTGGCGGGAGCTGGGCCGCCAGGTCCGCGTCACCGGCCCCGTCGCTCCCACCGGCGACGAGGACGCGGCCGCCTACTTCGCCACCCGGCCCCGTGGGAGCCAGCTGGCGACGTGGGCCTCCCGCCAGAGCGAGGTGCTCCCGTCCCGGGCAGAGCTGGAGGAGGAGGTCGAGGCGATGGCCGCCCGCTTCAACGGCGGCCCTGTCCCGCTCCCCCCGTGGTGGGCCGGCTACCGGGTCGGGGCAGAGACCGTGGAGCTGTGGCAGGGGCGCCCGGACCGCCTCCACGACCGGATCCGCTACCGGCGCGCCGGGACGGGCGGGGCCCCGGGCGCCGGCGCCTGGGTGGTCGATCGTCTCTGGCCCTGACCCCGGGGAAGCGTCCCCGGGGGGCCGCGGCCACCCTTTTGCACGATGTGTCAACGCCGGCGCCGTTCGACTAGAAACTGGGGCCGATGACTCAGGCCATCGCCGTCCAGCGCCCGGTCGCACCGGCCCCTCCCGGGCGGCCGTCCATGCTGGGCGTCGGGGTCATGATCTGGCTCGGCTCCGAGCTGATGTTCTTCAGCGGCCTGTTCGCCGCGTACTACACGATCCGGGCCCACGCGGTCACCTGGCCGCCGCCCGGCGACACGCTCGACGTCTACCAGTCGGCCGCCTTCACCTGGGTGCTGGTCATGTCCAGCGTCACGATGCAGAAGGCGGTGTGGGAGGAGGAGCACAACAATCGCAACGCGGCCCGGTGGTGGCTCGCCCTCACGTTCGTCATGGGCGCCACCTTCGTCCTCTCCCAGGCGGTGGAGTGGACCAAGGTGCCGTTCTCCGCCTCCACCGACGCCTTCGGCTCGCTGTTCTACGTGATGACCGGGATCCACGGCCTCCACGTGATCGTCGGCCTGGTGGCCATGATCGGCCTGGTAGGACGGATGGCAGGCCCGAGCGGCGACCCGGGGGAGAGGGTCGTCTTCCAGGCCGTCAGCTACTACTGGCACTTCGTCGACATCGTCTGGGTCGCCCTCTACCTGTCCATCTTCCTCGTCCACTGACCTCGCGTGCGTACCCGCTTCCTCGTCCCGACCGCCCTGGTGGCCTTCGTGGCAGCCATCGGCGTCTCGTTCTTCGCCTCGGCGCCGCCGGCCCGGGCCCAGTCCGCCGGGGGCGCCTCGTCGCCCCCGCCCACCGGGATCGCGCCTGCCCTCACCACCACGACGGGCGTCTCGTCGCCGCCGTCGACCGTCTCCCTCGCAGAGGCCAGCGTGCAGAAGGGCCACGACCTCTTCCAGGCGAACTGCGCCAGCTGCCACGGCGCGACCGCCCTCGGGTCGAGCCGGGCCCCGAACCTCCAGGGGCTCGGGGCGGCCACCGTCGACTTCTGGGTGTCCACCGGGCGGATGCCGCTCTCCTTCCCGGCGGCGGAAGCCCCCGTCAAGAAGCCCCGCTTCAACCCCCGGGAGATCCGTGACATCGTCAAGTACGTGACCTCCCTGGCGCCGGGGGGCCCCGGCATCCCCAACATCGACCTGAAGGGGGCGAACATGGGGGCCGGGTTCGCCCTGTTCGCCACGAACTGCGCCGGCTGCCACGGCGTCACGGGCGTGGGCGACGCCCTCTCCAACGGGCTCTCGGCCCCGTCCCTCTACCGGGTGGGCTCCACCCAGGTGGCCGAGGCCATGCGGACCGGGCCGGGCAACATGCCGCGCTTCGGCCCCGGGGAGTTCACCCAGCAGCAGATCTACGACATCGTGGACTACGTGGTCCGGGGGGGCATCCAGCAGCCCTACGACAAGGGGGGCCACGGGCTCGGCCACATCGGCCCCATCACCGAGGGCTTCGTGGCCCTGTTCATCGGCCTCGGAGGGGCGCTGCTGTTCATCTACTGGGTCGGGGACCGGGTGAGGCGGGCCGAGTGAGCGACGAGCTGCCTGCCGCGGCCACGGTGCCGGTCTCGGCTGACGACCCCCGCCTGAAGCCGGCCAGCCGCCACCCGAGGAGGGCCGAGGCCCTGGTCGCCTCCCTGTTCGTCATCAGCTTCTTCGCCGCCGTCGCCCTGGCCACGACGTACTCGGTGGGCGGCCAGACCCAGATCGAGGGCGGCTTCCTGGGCCTGGCCTTCGGGGCCCTGGGGGCCGGCCTGGCCGCCTGGGCCAAGTACCTCATGCCGAAGGGCCCGTTCGTGGAGGCCCGCGACTACGAGGACCGCCACGACCTGGCGAGCAAGCCCGAGGACCGCCAGGCCTTCGTCGGCGCCTTCGGGAGGGGTGCCGTCGTCCTCGGCCGGCGCAGGATGCTGATGGGCCTGCTCGGGGCGGCCGGGGCGGCCGTCGGGGCCGTGCTGATCTTCCCCCTCCGCTCCCTCGGCCCCCAGCCCAAGCAGAGCCTGTTCCACACGGCCTGGAAGAAGGGCACCCGCCTGGTGCGCGACGACGGCACGCCCGTGAACGTGTCCGACATCGACGTCGGCGGCTACATCACCGTCTTCCCCGAGGGCGGGGAGGCCGACCCGAACATCCAGCAGACGGCCCAGACCCTGCTCATCCACGTGGCGACCGACCCCATCGAGACCAGGCAGGGACCGAAGAGCTGGTCGCCGTACGGCTACCTGGCCTTCTCCAAGGTCTGCACCCACGCGGGGTGCCCGGTCTCCCTGTACGAGGCGCAGACCCAGCAGCTCCTGTGCCCCTGCCACCAGTCCCTGTTCGACATCCTGGAAGGGGCGTTCCCGATCTTCGGCCCCGCCCCCCGTCCCCTGCCCCAGCTCGCCATCTACACCGACGGCCAGGGGAACTTCCGGGCCCGGCACGACTACCTGGAGCCGATCGGCCCCGGGTTCTGGGAGCGGGGCCCCCTGCCCAAGGGGGGCTACTACCGATGATCCCCCAGACGTCCGAGCAGGCCGTCCAGCAGCTCGCCGAGGCGGGCGGCCGGCTGGCCGAGTGGATGGACGACCGCCTCGGGATGGCCCACTGGACGAAGAAGACGCTCAACAAGATCTTCCCCGACCACTGGTCCTTCATGATCGGGGAGATCGCCCTTTACTCCTTCATCATCGTCGTCCTGACCGGCGTGTACCTGACGTTCTTCTTCAACCCGTCGCTCCACCACGCCATCTACCACGGGCCGTACAAGCCGCTCGACGGCCAGCCCGTCTCCGACGCGTACGCCTCGGTCGTCAACATCAGCCTCTACGTGCGGGGCGGCCTCGTCATCCGCCAGATGCACCACTGGTCGGCCGACATCTTCATCGGCGCCATCGTCGTCCACATGTGCCGGATCTTCTTCACCGGCGCCTTCCGCCGCCCCCGGGAGCTCAACTGGATGATCGGGGTCACCCTGCTCTTCCTGTCGCTCGTCAACGGCTACCTCGGCTACTCCCTCCCCGACGACCTGATCTCGGGCACCGGGCTGCGGATCATGTTCTCGGTCATCCTCGCCATACCCGTCGTCGGCACGTACTTCGCCTTCTTCTTCTTCGGCGGCAACTTCCCGGGCACCTCGTACGACTTCCGCCTCTTCATCGTCCACGTCTTCCTCCTCCCGGCGATCATCGCGGGGCTGCTGGCCGCCCACCTGGGGATGCTCTGGCACCAGAAGCACACCCAGTTCCGCGGGTCCGGCGCCACCGAGCGCAACGTGGTGGGGTCGCCGGTGTGGCCCCAGTTCGCCTTCAAGACCCTGGGGCTCCAGCTCATGATCTTCGGGATCGTCGCCGCCCTCGGCGGCCTGGCCCAGATCAACCCCATCTGGCTGTACGGGCCGTACCTCCCGTACCGGGTGAGCTACCTGGTCCAGCCGGACTGGTACATGGGGTGGCTGGACGGGGCCCTCCGGCTCATGCCGTCGTGGGAGGTCCACTTCCCCGGCCACATGATCCCCAACCTGTTCTTCCCGGCCATCTTCCTGCCGGGCATCACGACCATGCTGTTCATCTTCTGGCCGTTCCTGGAGGCGAAGTTCACCAAGGAGAACCTGCGCAGCCACCACCTCCTCGACCGCCCGCGGGATCGTCCTGTGCGCACCGCCATCGGGGTGGCCGTGCTGGCCTTCTACTCGGTGCTGTTCCTCGGTAGCGCCACCGACCTGCTGGCCAACTTCTTCTCGGTGTCCCTGAACGCCGTCCTGTGGTCCCTCCGCGTGATCCTGGTCTTCCTGCCGATCGTCACCGGGTACCTCACCTACTGGCTCTGCAAGGAGCTGTCCAAGGCGCCGGAGGCGGGCGAGCGCAAGCGGGCCAACATCGTCGTGCGGACGTCCACCGGCGGCTACGCCATCCGCCGCTCGGACGTGCGGCCCGGCGACGAGGTCGTCGAGGAGGAGCCCGAGGAGGTCCCTGCCGTCGACCTCGCCGAGATCCTGGGGGCAGCGGCTCCCGAGCCGGTCCCCCAGGGGGCCGCGGCCGGCGGTGGCGTGCTCCATGCCCCTCGGGGACCGGCGCCCCGCCCGCCGTTCCGTCCCCCGATCCCCCCGCTGCGGCCCGGCAACGGAGGGCTCATCGGCTCGATCCTCGGCCGGCGGCGCAACGGCGGGGACGGTCGCAACGGCGGCCCGCCGGCCAACCGCAGCTAGGCCAGGCGCCAGGCCAGCCAGGCGGCTGTCCCCTCGCCCAGCTAGACGGAGCCCCCCCGGCGGGTCTCCATCGTGTAGCCGGCGAAGGAGGCGATGCCCACGATTCCCCCGATGACTGCCAGCCAGGGGCCGAACACGCCGGCGAGCGCGCAGAAGGTCATGCCGATCGCGACCAGGATGGGCCAGACGCTCTGGTCGGGGAAGCTGCCGACCGAGCCGCTCCCCTCCTCCCGGGTGGCGTCCGCCCGGTCCTCGGGCCGGGGCTTCATGCGCCGTGACCACCAGAGCATGTAGGACCCGGGGACGAGGCCGAGGCACACCGTGAACAGCAGCATCACCGACCCGGCGTCCTCGTAGCTGGAGAACCAGTAGAGGGCGAGGATGATCGAGAAGAACAGGGCCGTCCCGAGGTAGATGCGGGACTCGAACTTGAAGCCGCCGGTGCCCTTGCTCGTGCCCACCACGTCTCGGAGGAACTGCCTCACCGCACGGTCACCCCCGTGGGCCCGACGATCTCGGAGCCGGCCGGGGGCTCACCGTGGTGCATGTCCCAGGTGGGGCGCTCGGACCGGATGGGCGGGAGCGACAGGAAGTTGTGATGGGGAGGCGGCGACGTCGTGGCCCACTCGAGCGCGTGGGCGTCCCAGGGATTGTCGGCGGCGGCGATCGGGTGGCGGTAGGAGACCCAGCAGTTGACGAGGAACACCACGAAGGACACCCCGATCAGGTAGCCGCCCACGCTGGAGAGCTGGTTGAGGAGCGTCCAGTGGTTGGCGACGGTGTACGTGGAGATGCGCCGGGGCATCCCCCGCAGGCCGAGGACGTACTGGGGCATGGTCTGGAAGAGGAACCCGATGATGACGAGGACGAAGTGGATCTTCCCCAGCTGGTCCCGCATCATCCGGCCGGTGAACTTCGGGTACCAGAAGTAGAAGCCGGCGAACCCGCCCAGCACGGCCGTGCCGATCAGGACCTCGTGGAAGTGGGCCACGATGTAGTACGTGTCGTGGATGAAGAAGTCGATCGGGGGCGCGGCCATGATGACCCCGGACAGGCCGCCTAAGAGGAACACCACGAGGAAGCCGACGGCGAACAGCATGGGAGTCTCGAAGGTGAGCTGGCCCTTCCACATGGAGCCGATCCAGGCGAAGAACTTGATCCCGGTGGGCACCGCGATCAGGTACGAGAGCCCGGAGAAGAACGGCAGCAGGACCACGCCGGTCGTGAACATGTGGTGGGCCCACACGCCGGTGGACAGGCCGGCGATCGAGAGGGTGGCGAAGACCAGGCCCTTGTAGCCGAACACCGGCTTGCGGGAGAAGACGGGAAGGACCTCGGTCACGATCCCGAAGTAGGGCAGGGCCAGGATGTACACCTCGGGATGCCCGAAGAACCAGAACAGGTGCTGCCAGAGGACCGGGACCCCCCCTCCGGCCACGCTGAAGAAGTGGGCCCCGAAGTGGCGGTCGCAGTACAGCATGACGAGGGCGCTCGTGAGCACGGGGAACGCGATCAGGATCAGGATGGCCGTGACCAGCATGTTCCACGTGAAGATGGGGATCCGGAACATCGTCATGCCCGGGGCGCGCAGGTAGAAGATGGTGGTGACCAGGTTGATGCCGGTGAAGATGGCGGAGAACCCGGTGAGGAGCAGGGCCACGATCCACATGTCGGGGCCGGCGCCGGGGGAGTTGACGGCGTTGGACAGGGGGGCGTACGCGACCCATCCGAAGTCGGCGGCGCCCCCCTGGACGAGGAACCCGCCCATCATCGTGAGGCCGCCGCCCGCGTACAGCCAGTACGACAGCAGGTTGAGGCGGGGGAAGGCCATGTCGGGAGCCCCGACCTGGAGGGGGATGATGAGGTTGGCGAACCCGCCGAACGCGAAGGGCCCGGCGAACAGGTACATCATCAGGCTGCCGTGCATCGTGAACAGCTGGTTGTAGGTCGTCTGGCTCACGAAGCTGTTGTTGGGCACGATCAGCTGGGTCCGGATCATGAGGGCCATGAGGCCGGCCATGAAGAAGAAGACCATCGACGTGTACAGGTAGCTCTTGCCGATCACCTTGTGGTCGGTGCTCGTGAACCACAGGTACAGGCCGCTCGGGCCCTCCTCGTGGCGGGCGTGGCCGCCGGTGATGAGGGTGGGGGCCTCGTCGAGAAGGGTCATGCCACCGGTCCTTGGTTGACGGAGGTCTCGTTCTTGTGGACCCAGGCCTGGTAGGCGGGCTGGGACAGCACCTGGACGAAGAACTGCATCTGGGTGTGGTAGACGCCGCAGTACTGCGTGCACCGGCCCGTGAACATCCCCGTCCTGGTGGGCGTGAAGTCGAACCGGTTCGTCACGCCGGGCAGGGCGTACCGGCTGAACTCGAACTGCGGCACGTAGAAGCCGTGGACGACGTCGTTGGACACGAGGGAGATCTCGACCGTGCGGTCGACGGGCAGGACCATGGTCGGGTACGAGACGACCTGGGCCTGGGCCTGCTCACCGGTGGTGGCCTGCTGGCTGGTGGGGGCGGGCTCCGAGCCGGGGAGCACCGTGATGTGCTTGCCCTGGGGCAGGGCGTAGTCGAAGCGCCAGCCCCAGCGGAAGGCGGTCACGGCCACGTTCAGGTCGGGGTGCTTCACCACCTGGTCCGCCTGGTCCTCGGCGATGACCGTGTAAGCGAATATCCCGATCACCAGGATGATCGGGGTGATCGTGTAGGCCGCCTCCCACTTGATGTTGTACCGGGTCTGCTTGGGCAGGGAGCCCGTCTCGGCCTGGTGGCGGGTCCGCCGGTAGCGGATCACGCACCAGAAGATGAGGACCCACACGAAGCCACCGATGACCATGGCCGCGATCGTGAGCCCCTGGTAGAGGCTGTAGGCGTCGTGCTCCTGCTTCGTGATGGGCGTGAAGGTCCCGAACGTGGGGAGGTTGTTGCACCCGGCCAGGGCCAGAGCGGCGAGGGCGAGCCAGAGGACCAGCGCCACCCTCCCCCGCCGTGCGGGTCGCTGGGCGTGGTCGGGGTCGGCCGGCAGGGCCCGCTGGTCGCTCATCGGGCGAGAATCTAGCCAAGTCCCCACGGAGAATCGAAGTCGGCAGAACGGCAGCTCTGCGCCGGGCCGCCGTGCCCTCTCCCGGGGGCCGGCCCCCGGTAGGGTCGGCGCGGTGGAGCCGGTCGTGGAGGCAGCCCCGGCCGCCGCCGTGCGGCCCCTGCGCCACGCCGTGCTGCGGCCCCACCAGCGCCCCGAGGAGCTGGTGTACCCGGGTGACGACGACCCGGCTGCCGGCCACTTCGTGGCCCGCGACGCCGGAGGCGAGGTCGTGGGGGCGGCCTCGGTGGTCCCCGAGCCCCCGCCCTGGGACCCGGCCAGGGCGGACGCCTGGCGGCTCCGGGGCATGGCCACCGCGCCGGGCCGGCGGGGGCAGGGGATCGGGGCCCGGCTCCTGGCCGCGGCGACCGCCCACGCGGCCGTCAACGGGTGCCGGCTCCTCTGGTGCAACGCCCGCCTCCCGGCCGTCGCGTTCTACGAGCGGGCCGGGATGGCCGTCCGGGGAACCCCCTTCGAGGAGGCGGGCATCGGCCCCCACGTGGCCATGTGGCGCACGGTCGGGCCCGGCTGAGCCCCACGGCGCCGGCCGGCCCGGGCGGGCGGCAGCGGCGCCGGGGAAGGGCGTCCGGGGAGGGGTCGCCGGCCGAGCAGGGGCCGCCGGGCGGCGACCAGTGGCGGTGGCGCCCAGGACTCACACCAGCGCGGCACCCGTCACGGGGCTCGGGCCCGGCGCCGGCGGGCGACCAGGGCGGCGGCGCCGCAGAGGGCGGCGAGGACGAGGGCGATGGCCCCGTAGACGGCGGCGCGCTGGGATGCCGGCTGGCCGTGGGCAGCCGGTCCGGCCACCTGGAGGGACCGGCCGGTCCCGGGGCTGGCGGGGCCCAGGCGCCGCGGGGCGGCGTTCCCGGGAGAGCTGCCGGTGGTCCGGGACCCTCCGGTGGTGGGGGAGCTGCCTGTGGTGGGGGAGCTGCCGGCGGTGCGGGACCCTCCGGTGGTGGAGAGGCCGGTGCCGCCCGGCCGGCGCGCGGTCGAGGGTCGGGTCGCCGGGGCCGGGTCGCCCTCGGCCGGGGGCGCGGTCGTGGTGGTCGCCCCGGAGCCGGGCGAGGCGGCGGGACCGGCGCCGGACGGTGCGGGTGCCGGTGCGGTCGACGGAGGGGCGCTGCGGGCCGCGGTCGGGGGCGGGGAGGCCGGCATGGTGGCGCGGGTGGTGGTGGGCGAGGACGCCGGCGGCCCGGCCCGGGCGGGGGAGGTGGCCGCGGCCTGGGTCAGGCGGCTCGCCCCCACGGCGGCTGCGGCGTCGAGGAGGCCGGCGCAGGTGGGGGATCCCCGGCCGCAGCTCACCTTGTGGTCGGCGGTCGACAGGACGGCCTGGACGGCCTGCCCCGGGGTCCGGCCCATGGCGAGGAGGAGGGCCACCGTCCCAGAGACCTCGGGCACCGCCATCGAGGTCCCCTCGTCGTAGGCGTACTGGTCGGACTGGCCGGCGAACCAGTACGTGGAGAGGATGCAATCGGGCTGGTCGGCCGGCGTCGAGCAGTCGGGACGGCCCCGGCTGTAGCCGTTGCCGCCGGGGGCGAGGACCGCCCACTGGGCGTTCCCGGTCGGGCTCGAGTACGGGGCGACCCGGCCGTCCCGCCCGGTCGCGCCCACCACGACCGCAGGGATGCTCCCGTAGTCGGCCGTGCCGGGGCCGAGGAGGGTCCGGTTGCCCGAAGCCAGCACCGGCACGGCGCCGTGGGCCCAGGCGTAGTCGATCCCGGTGCCGAGGGAGTCCCCGCCGGCGAGGCCGGTGAGGAGTGGCAGGTTGTCGCCGAGGCTCAGGTTCACCACCCGGGCCCCGTGGGCCACGACCCACTCGATCCCGGCGTTCACGTCCGCGAAGGTCCCAGAGCCTGAGGAGTCCAGCGCCTTGGCCACCACCAGGTCGGCTCCCGGTGCCATCCCGGCCATCCCCACGTGGTTGCCGGTCACGGCGGCGGCGATGCCCGCTACGTGGGTGCCGTGCCCGTTGTCGTCCTGCGCCGTCCCCGGTGACGCGTCGCAGCGGCTCGGGACGCCGTCGGCGCCGATGCAGTTGGCGCTGGCCACGACCTTGGCGGCCAGGTCCTGGTGGGCGAGGTCGACTCCGGTGTCGACGATGCCGATCCGCACGCCCTTGCCGGTGGAGACGGTCCAGGCCGCCGGGGCGCCCACCTGGCGGAGGTTCCACTGCTGCGGCCAGAACGGGTCGTCGGGGCCGCCCGGCGCCGAGGCGCCCGCCCGCCCCGCCGGCGGCAGGCCGACCAGGGCCACGGCCACGAGCAGGAGGAAGGCGATGGCGATGGTGGCGCCTCGGGCCGTCGTGCGGTCCATGGCCTTCATCGTCCCACGTCCGGCGCGCCGGGCGGTCGACGATTGCCGGGCGGCGTAGGATCACCGGGGGGACGACCACGGGAGGAAGGGCATGGCCGAGACCGCCGGCGGGCTGGGGAGGGCGGAGCTGCTCCAGATGACCGACGGCCGGTCCGACGAGGAGATCGGCCGGGAGGTCGCGTCGATGGGGACCGACACGGTCCTGGCCAAGGTCTTCCAGGGCCTCGAGCGCGCGTTCCTGGCGGACCGGGCCGCCGGGCAGACGGCTGTGGTGCAGTGGGACCTCTCCACCGCCGACGGGCCGCGGAGCTGGCAGGTGAGCGTCGAGCACGGCAGCATCTCGGCCGGCGCCGGGTCGGAGGCCACTCCCCGGGTCACCCTGGCCCTTGGCCTGGCCGACTTCCTGCGCTTCCTGGCCGGCCGGCTGGACGGCATGCAGGCCTTCATGAGCGGCAAGCTCCGGGTGTCGGGCGACCTGATGCTGGCCCAGGCCATGCAGTCCTGGTTCGACCGCTCCTCCCCGGCCGGCGGCCCCTAGCCGGCGGCGGCCCCGGGCCAGAGCCCGAGGCGGTCGGCCAGGAAGGCCGAGGTGTCGGCGGAGAGGGCCACCGTCCGGCTCGTCGACCGGGTGCTGTGGCCGACGTCGGCCTCGGTGCGCAGGAGGACGGGGGCCTCCTCCGGCCGGGCCGATGTGGCCCACTGCAGGGCGGCGGCCATCTTGCGGGCGTGGGCGGGGTCGACCCGGGTGTCGGCGTCGAAGACGGTGAGCAGGGTCGCCGGGTAGCGCCGGCCCGGCTCCACGTGGTGGTAGGGGGAGTACGAGAGGAGCCAGCCCAGCTCCTCCGGGTCGCCTGCCGTGCCGTACTCGTCGTTCCAGGTCACGCCGAGGCCCCAGCGCTCGTAGCGGACCATGTCGAGCAGGGGGGCCGAGCACACCACGGCTCCGAGGCGGTCCGGGGCCTGGGTCAGCGCCGCCCCCACGAGGAGGCCGCCGTTGCTGCCGCCGCTCACGCCGAGGCGGTCCGGGCTGGCCCACCCCTCCTCCACCAGCCAGGCGGCGGCGGCGAGGAAGTCGTCGAAGACGTGCTGCTTGTGCTGGCGCATCCCGTCCCGGTGCCAGGCCTCGCCGTACTCGCTGCCGCCCCGGAGGTTGGCCACCGCCCAGATCCCGCCTGCCTCGACCCAGGCCGCGGCGGCGGCCGAGTACTCCGGCGACCGGGCCACGCCGAAGCCGCCGTAGCCGGTGAGGACGGTGGGCCGGGGCCGGTCGGGCCGGGCCCCCGGGGGGCCGAGGAGGAAGAGGGGGACCCGCGTGCCGTCCGGCGAGGCCACGAACACCTGGCGGGCCTCGGCCCCGCCGTAGCCGTCGGGGGGCCAGCCCGGGGGCTCGGCCCACGGCGCCAGGGTGGCCTCCGCCACGGACCAGTGGAGCACCCGGGTCGGGCTCAGGTGGTCCGTGTACGCGATCCAGACGTCGTCGCCGCCCTCGGGCCGGGCCGACACCCAGGCGGTGCCGAGCCCTGGCAGCGGCACCTGCGCCCTGACCGTCCCGGCGCCCCTGTCGTGCACGGTGACCCGGCTGACGACGTCCCGGGTGCGGACCGCCGCCACCGCGTCGCCGGTGACGGCCCAGCCCGAGAGGACGTCCTCCTCCTCGGGCAGGAGGTCCGTCCATCCAGCCGGCTCGGGCCGGGCCGGGTCGGCCACGGCCAGCCTCCAGCGGGGAGCGCCGAGGTTCGTGTGCAGGTAGAGGCGGCCGTCGGGGCCGACGTGGGGGTTGGTGACGGCGTCGACCCCCTCCTGCACGGCGACGAAGCCGATCTCGCCGGGGGCGCCCAGGTCGGCCAGGTAGAGATCGTTGCGGGGAGCGGTCCCGAGGGACGCGCTGACGGTCAGCCACCGCCCGTCCTCCGAGGTGGCCAGCTCGTAGTAGGTGGTCGGGTCCCGGCCCTCGCCGAAGAGGAGCCGGTCCTCGGCGAGGGGCGCGCCGAGGCGGCGGCGCCAGACCCGGCGGTGGAACTGGCCCCCTCCCGGGGGCAGGCGCTCGTCGGGCAGGCGCCGGACGTACACGTACTCCTCTCCCCCCGGGAGCCAGGCCAGGCCGAAGGAGCGCCCGAGCACGATCGGGCCGTCCACCAAGAGGCCGCTGTCCACGTCCAGGACCGACAGCGACTCCTCCTCGGCCCCTCCCTCCGACAGGAAGCAGGCGACCCGGTCCCCCTCCTTGGACGGGACCCAGCCGTCGAGGGTGGTGGTCGCGTCCGGCGACATGGCGGCCGGGTCGAGCACCACCCGGCTCTCCCCCGGCCGGCCCCGGCCGGCCCGGTCCACCGCCACCAGGACCGGGTGCTCCTCCACCGGGCGCCGCCGGGTGTAGAAGAGCCGCTCCCCGGCGGCGACGGGCAGGCCGACCGAGCCGGGCAGGAGCCGGGCCAGCGCGGCGGCGAACCACGGGCGGGCGGGCAGGGCGTCCAGGAAGGACCGGGCCAGGGTCGCCTGGGCAGCCGTCCACGCCCGAGCCTCCGGGTCGTCCGGGTCCTCCAGCCAGCGGTACGGGTCGGGCACCCGATGGCCGTGCAGGTCCTCCACCAGGTCGAGGCGCCGGGCCGGCGGGTAGCCGGCGGCAAGGACAGTGGGGGCCGGCTCGGGCCCGGTCGCGCTCAGGGCTCGCG
>JBOGGR010000082.1:0-9676 GCA_050744025.1 Acidimicrobiales bacterium | reverse complement strand
CAGCGGGGTCGCCGGAGCAGGCCGGGTCGCCGGGGCGGCGGTCCTCCTGCTGATCATCGCCAGCCTGTTCCCCGCCGTGCCCTATCCCGCCTACCGCCCGGCCGACCCGGCGTTCTTCGCCTCGGGCCGAGCCGCGGCCATCCCGCCCGGGAGCCTTGCGCTGGTGCTCCCCGCCGACAGCTCGAGTGCCCTGCTCTGGCAGGCCCAGTCGGGCATGCGCTTCTCGATGCCAGAGAACCACTTCGGCACCGGCCCCCGTCCCGTGCCCACTCTCGGCCCGCTTGCCACGGCCCTCTCGGGCGCCGAGGCGACCGGCCGCCTGCCGCCGCCGCCGGAGGACCCCCTCCTGCGGACCTGGCTGCGCAGGGCCTGCGTGGCCTCGGTCGTGGCCGGCCCCATGGCGCACGACGCTGCGGTGGTGGCGCTGGTCAGCCGGGTCGTGGGCCACAGCCCACGGCGCGCCGGCGGGGTCGACCTCTGGACCGGCCTGGCCGGGCCGCCCTGCTCCGAGGCGTGAGCTACGCGGCCCCGAGCGCCCCGAGCACCTCGCGGAGGAAGTCCGCGGCCCGAGGGTAGGCGTCCAGGCGGTTCGCCAGCCGGGCCAGGCCGTGGCCCTCGTCGGCGTAGACGACGAGCTCGTGGCGTACGCCCCTGCTCGCCAGGCTGGCCGCGATCTGCTCGGCCTCCGAGAGCGGCACCCGGGGATCGTTGGCGCCGTGGATCACGAACAGTGGCGCCCGGATCTCGCCGACGTGGGTGAGGGGCGAGGCCGCCCGCAGGAACTCCCGGTCCCGCTCGAGCGAGCCGTACTCCCGCTCCCGGTGGGCCCGCCGGTAGGCGGACGTCCGCTCCAGGAAGGTGACGAGGTCGGATATTCCGACGATGTCCACCCCGGCCGCCCAGCGCTCCGGCTGCATGGACACCCCGGCCAGCACCATGTACCCGCCGTAGGAGCCGCCCCACAGAGCGGCCCGCCCCGGGTCGAGGCCCGCCGAGGCCATCCAGTCGTGGACGGCGGCGAGGTCGGCCACGCTGTCCAGGCGCCGGACGGTGTCGTCCAGGGAGTAGTAGCGCTTGCCGTAGCCGGTCGACCCGCGGACGTTCGGCACCACGACGGCATAGCCGCGCGACACGAGGCCCTGGACGACGGGGTTGAATGTGGGCCGGGCCTGGCTCTCGGGACCGCCGTGGACGTGGACGACCACCGGCGTGGGCCCCCGGCCGGTCACGGGAGGCCGGTACACGAGGACGGGGACGGTCTCGCCGTCGAACGACGGCACCCGCCCCAGCTCGGGCAGGGCCAGGGCGCCGTCGGCCGGCTCCCCCGCCACCCGGGCCGTGGCCCCGGTCGCCCGGTCGAAGCGGAAGACGGCCGGCGGCTGCTGGGGCCCCGACAGTGTGTAGGCCAGCCACGACGCGTCGGGGGCGAGCTGGGGAGGCGGCACGAGGTCCTCCCACCACGCCACCCCGGGGCCGGCCAGGGGCACCTCGCCAAGGGGGGCCAGGTCGCCGGCCCGGTAGAGCGACAGGCGGGTGCAGCCCTCCTCGTTCGCTCCGACCAGCAGGGTCGCGCCGTCCCGGCTGACCGCGCAGCTGGTGTCCCAGGGGCCGTCCAGCACGTGCTCCCAGCGCTCCTCGCGGAGGTCGTAGCGGGCCACGCGGAGGACGTCGGCGCCCTGGCTGGTCGAGAAGTAGAAGCCCGAGCCGTCCGGGAGCCAGGCCGGGGCGGTGACCTCGGCCGGCTCGGCGTGGGGCGTGAGGACGACGGCCCCGCCGCCGGCGGCATCCACCAGCAGCAGGTCCCCGTCCATGGGCCAGGGCCCGGGCCGGTAGAGGGTGAGCCAGCGGCCGTCGGGGGAGAAGCCCTGGGGCTGGCACCACCCGCCTCCGTCGTAGACGCAGCGGTCCTCGCCACTCGAGAGGTCGTGCACGTACAGGTCGAAGTCGACGCCGTTGCGCCGGTTGCAGAGGTAGGCGACCAGGCGCCCGTCGAGGCTCACGCCGGCGATGCGGTGGATGAAGCGGGGATCGTGGACCAGGGGAGCCAGCTCTCCTGTCACGGCGTCGAGCAGGGAGAGCTGGTGGCGCTCGTTCCCGCCGGTGTCGGCGGCGACGACGAGCCGGCGGGAGCCCGGCAGGTAGCGGCCGGTCGCCGGCTCGGCGAAGCCGGTCAGCTGGCGCAGGTCGCCTCCCGAGAGCTCGTAGAGCTGGAGGGTCCCGGTGGCGTCGTTGCGCAGCAGGAGGCGCCCTGCGTCGTCGGCGTCCACGAGGACGGTGGACGGGACGCGGAGCAGCTGCTCGAGGCAGGGCGGCGGGCCCACTGGCCGCCTACCGGCCCAGCCGGGGGAGGAGCGCCTCGGCGATCTGCACGGCGTTGAGCGCAGCCCCCTTGCGCAGGTTGTCCCCCACCACGAACAGCGCGAGGCCCCGCTCGACCCCGGGGTCCCGCCTCACCCGGCCCACGAGGCAGGCGTCCCGGCCCGCCGCAGCGAGCGGCGTCGGCACGTCCACGACCTCGACACCAGGGGCCCGGGCCAGCACCGACACCGCGTCCTCGACGGCCAGGTCCCGCTCCAGCTCGACGTTGAGCGAGAGGGAGTGGCCGGTCATCACCGGCACCCGCACGCAGGTGCAGGACACGGCCAGCTCCGGGAGGCCGAGGATCCTGCGGCTCTCGTCCCTCCACTTGTGCTCCTCACTGGTCTCCCCGTCCACCATGGAGCCCGCCAGGGGGATGACATTGAAGGCCACGGGGGCCGGGAACGCCGACGGAGGGGGGTACTCGACGGCGGACCCGTCCAAGGCCAGCTCAGCCGCCCGGTCCCCCACCTTGGCCACCTGCTCCTCCAGCTCGGCCACCCCGGCCCGCCCCGCCCCCGACACCGCCTGGTAGGTGGAGGCCACCACCCGGGAGAGGCCCGCCCGGTCCCGCAGCGCGGCCAGCGCCGGCATGGCCACCATCGTGGTGCAGTTGGGGTTGGCCACTATCCCCTTCTCGATGCGGGACAGGTCGGCCCCGTTCACCTCGGGGACCACAAGCGGCACCTCGGGGTCCATGCGCCAGGCCGGGGAGTTGTCGACGGCCACCCCGCCGGCGGCCGCCACCCGGGGAGCCAGCTCCCTCGAGGCGGCCACCCCGCACGAGAGCAGCGCCAGGTCCACCCCGGCCCAGTCCGCCCCCCAGGCGTCCTCCACCTCGACCTCGGCGCCGCGCCACTCGAGCCGGCGCCCGGCGGAGCGGGCCGAGGCGAGGAAGCGGACCTCGTCGAGCGGGAAGCGGCGCTGCGCCAGCAGCCTGCGCATCACGCCGCCCACCTGTCCCGTGGCGCCCACCACCGCAACGCGCATCGGGGCCGAGTCTACGGGATCGCCCCGGCAGCAGGGGCGGGGCGGGCGGGAGTGGGCGCCGGGGCGCGGCGGGAGGGGCCCATTTCGCAGAGGCGAGCCGGCCTCAGGACAGCTTGAACGCGTCGTGGAGGGCGAGGACGGCCTGCTCCACCGCGTCCGTGCGCACCATGCACGAGATGCGGATCGACGACGTCGAGATCATCTCGATGTTGATGCCGTTGGCCGCCAGGGTCTCGAACATCGTCGCCGTCACACCGGGATGGGCGCGCATGCCCGCCCCGATCAGGGAGACCCGGGCCACGCCGTCGTCGCCCTCGACGCCGGCCGCCCCCACCTCCGGGGCGAGGTCCCGGGCCACCTGAATGGTCTGGACCAGATCGTCCTTTGGCACGCTGAAGGAGATGTCGGTGAGGCCGTGGGAGGACGTGTTCTGCACGATCATGTCGACGTTGATGGCCCGGTCGGCCAGGCCCCTGAAGAGGCGGGCTGCGATGCCCGGGCGGTCGGGCACGCCTGTCACCGTGACCTTGGCCTCGGACGCGTCGTGGGTGACGGCCGAGACGACGGCCTGCTCCATGGAAGGATCCTCCTCCCTCACCCAGGTGCCTGGCTCCCAGGTGAAGCTCGAGCGGACGTGCAGCGGGACCCCGTGCCTGCGGGCGAACTCGACCGAGCGCATCGCCGGCTTGGGGCAGCCGGTGGCCGTCATCTCCAGCAGCTCGTCGAAGCTGACCTTCGGGAGGCGCCGGGCCGACGGCACGACGCGGGGGTCGGCCGTGAAGATGCCGGTGACGTCGGTGTAGATCTCGCACACCTCGGCCCCGAGCACCGCCGCCAGCGCCACCGCCGTGGTGTCCGACCCGCCCCGGCCGAAGAACGTGACGTCCCTGTCCGTCGACACCCCCTGGGCCCCCCCCACGACGGGGACCCGGCCGGCGGCCAGGGCCTCCTCCAGGCGGCCGCCCCGCACCTCGAGGATCTTGGCGTTGCGGTGGGTGGTGTCGGTGATGAAGCCGGCCTGGCTCCCGGTGAACGAGAGGGCCGGCACCCCGAGGTTCGCCAGGGCCAGGCAGACCAGGGCCATGGCCTTGCGCTCGCCGGCCGTGATCAGCATGTCCATCTCGCGGCCGGGGTGGACCCTGCTCACCTCGTGGGCCAGCCTGATGAGGTCGTCGGTCTCCTTGCCCATGGCGCTTATCGCCACGACGACCTGGTGGCCCTGCCGCCGGGTGCGGGCGATGTGGTCGGCCACCTCGCGGATGCGGTCGGCGTCGGCGACCGACGTGCCGCCGTACTTCTGGACGACCAGGGGCATCGCCACCCAACGCTACCGCCGCGCCCGCCGCCCCCCGGTCACCGCCGGGGGGCCGCCGGGGGGGCCGACTGTCTCGCCGGGGGAGGCTTGGGTAGGTTGTCCAGCCGTGCCCACCGCGAAGCGCGAGCGCCAGCGTGCCGCCCGGCAGGCCAAGAAGGCCAAGGTCCAGGCCGTCCGGAAGAAGAGGCGGTACCGCAACCGGGGCATCGTGGCCGTCGTCGTGGTCATCGTCGGGCTCGGCCTGGTCTACCTCTTCAACCACGGGAGGGCCGCTCCCAAGACCCGAGTCGCCACCAAGGCCCCGGCCGCCGGGAAGGCCACCACGACCACCGTGCACGCCAACACCACCGGCACCGGCTGCCCGGCGGCCAGCGGCAGCTCCCCCCGCAGGACCAGCTTCACCCAGCCGCCCCCGGTCTGCATCAGCTCCAGGGCCTCCTACACGGCCACGATCACCACCGACGTCGGCACCATCACGATCGCCCTCGCCCGGGACAACCCGACGACGGTCAACGACTTCGTCTTCCTGGCCCGCTACCACTACTACAAGGGCCTGACGTTCCACAGGGTGATCCCCGGCTTCGTCGTCCAGGGCGGCGACCTGAACCCCCCCACCCAGGCCCACCCCAGCCCGGGCGGGCCCCAGACCCCCGGCTACACGGTGAAGGGGGCCGCGCCCAAGTCCAACGCCGCATACACAACGGGCACGGTGGCCATGGCCAAGACCAGCGCATCGGCGCCGGGCACGGCCGGGGCCCAGTTCTTCATCGTGCTCAGCAAGAAGGGGGCGGCCGAGCTCCAGCCGCCCGACTACTCGATCCTCGGCCAGGTCACGTCGGGCATGAGCGTCGTCCGAAAGATCGCCGCCGACGGCGGCACCGGCCAGGCCGGCTACCCCAAGGTCACCCACAAGATGCTGTCGGTGGCCATCAGCTCCCACTGACCGACACGCGAGAGGAACGCCACCCGATGACGACCGTCTGCCCCGCCCCCGACGGATCCAGCCCGAAGCGCCAGCGCTTCGACGGGCCCCCGCCCATGTGCATCGACCCGGCCAAGCGCTACGAGGCCGACATGGTCACCTCCAAGGGGACCATGACGATCTCCCTCGACCCGGCTGCCGCCCCGGCCACCGTCAACAACTTCGTGACCCTGGCGCGTTACCACTACTTCGACGGCGTCGTGTTCCACCGGGTGATCCCCGGGTTCGTGCTCCAGGGCGGCGACCCCGAGGGGACCGGGCGGGGCGGCCCCGGCTACCGCTTCGCGGACGAGCTGCCGGCTCCGGGCCGTTACGAGGTCGGGTCCCTCGCCATGGCCAACTCCGGGCCTGACACCAACGGCAGCCAGTTCTTCGTGATCAGCGGGCCGGACGGGATGCGCCTGCCCCCGCAGTACTCGCTCTTCGGCAAGGTCGTGAAGGGCCTGGACGTGGTCGCCGCGATCGACGCGGTCGGGACCCGTTCGGGCAAGCCCAGGGAGCAGGTCGCGATCCAGTCGGTCACGGTCACCGAGAAGGACTGACCCGCCGAGCATCGCCCGGAGGATGCTATCCGGCCAATGCGCCCTCTGTCCAAGTGGACTGAGCCTTGTTCGGGTCCGGGGTCGGCGCAGCTTGCCGGGAGCGCCATAGGGCCGGGAGGGAGGGCTCAGGGCGTCAGCGTCACCGTCCGGTTGGGGATCCGCTTGCGACACACCGGGGTCAGCTGCCGTAGGCGTCGGCGCGGTGCCGGATCGCGGTGACCTCGACGACGCGGTTCGTGTCATCGAGGTGGTAGAGGATGCGGTAGGTGCCGCGCCGTGCGGTCCAGGCGGGGGCCATAGGTGGATCGAGGGGCTTGCCGACCCGGTGGGGGTCACGGAGGAGTGGCCCGGTGATGAACTCGTACACAGCATGAGCGACCTTCTCCGGCAGCTGGTCAGTGAGGGCCCTGGCCGCTGGGCGAGCGATCCGCAGGCGGTAGGGCTCGCTCACATGGGCAGGCGACCAGCCGCCCGCATGGCGGCGGCGAGCTGCCCGGCATCGAGGTGGTCACCTGCGGCAATCGCAGCCTGGCCTTCGTGGTGAGCGGCGAGCAGCTCAGCGTCGGAGAGCACAGCGATCGTGTCCTGCAAGGTGTCGTAGTCGTCTGCAGACAGCAGCACCGCGGCGCGGTGTCCGTTGCGGGTGATCTCGAAGCGCTGGTGGGTGGTGGCAGCTTCGTCGATCAGCTTTGACAGCTGGGCCCGAGCGTCGGCCACCGGAAGTGTCACCACGTACATGATTATAGCGTCTTCCGCCGAGGCTCGACCCTGGGCGGACCCCGGCCCGGCCCCGAGCTCATGCCAGCCCGATTTGTTGGGTCATGAGCGCGGAGTCCCAGAAGACGTATTCCTCGACGAGCTGGTCGTTCTCCCACTTGGCGGTAGTGGCGAAGGCGAGCTCGAATGATCTGCCCGTGCCGGGGATCGTATTGCCGTCGGGCAGGACCATCTCGCCGCTGAAGGTCCCGGCGGTCTTGGTGATCACTGTGATCCATTCGCCGTCGCCGAATTGGATCGCGTAAGGATCGTTGTGCACGTGCACGTCGGGGAACGCCTGGAACATCCCGGCCATCGCTGCAGCGTGAGCTTCACGACCGCGGATCGGCTCGGGGTTGCCGGTGACATAGGCGATCATGTCCGGGTGGTGAGCCGCGTTCGTCGCGTCGACGTCGCGGCGGTTGAACGCGTCGTCTCCTTCCTTCATGAGCAACAGGTGATGAGCGACCCGGGTGGAGAGGTCGGTCGAACCGTCGAACCAGCCATTGAGGCTCCTTTCGTGGGCGGCGAGCGCCCGTTGGGTCTGCCAGTGTTTGGACCTGCAACGCATCCTCGAGTCCGACTTGTGCAAGGCGGGTCGACCCCGGGGGTGCGACGGCGGAGACGTGATAGCCAGCTCGGGGGAGGTCGCTGGAGTTCGGGTTGTCCGCCTGGGCGAAGAAGCTCAGGAAGCCCAGGTAGTCCAGTCCCCGGCATCCTCAGGAGTGACGCTACGTGCCGGTAGGTCGAGCTTGGAAGCGATCGCCTCGGCGATCTCCCGGAACGCGGCGGCCGTGCCCTTCTCCCGGGCAAAGCCGATGAGCTGTCGGCAGCCGTGGCGGCCCTCCATGTCGCCCCTGTAGACCAGATCGTGGCGGACCGCGAGGTGGATGACGCCGTCGCACGCGACCGCGGCGTCCGCAAGGGCGTCGAGATCGTCGAGGGAACCGCGCTGCACCTTGGCCCCGAGGCCCTCCACTGCGCCGACGGCCGCCTCGGAACGGGCGAGCCCGACCACCTCGGGCCCGGCGCCGAGGAGCTCGGGGATGACGGCCGAAGCAATGTGGCCGGATGCTCCGGTAACGAAAACATGCATGAGCCTCGACTCCTTTCGAGTGTCACTTGTACGATCTGGTCCGATGGGACGGACCGGATCGGTTCCATCCTCGGGGTAGGCCGGGTGAGCGGGCATCACCTCATCGGGCTGATTCGTCGATGGGGCGCTGGCGTCGGAGCATGGGGTGTGCTTCGCCCAGTCGCGAGATGATGGACGCCGTGGAGCCCCTGGACGGACCAAGCCGACTGGGAGGGCCTGCCGCACAGGCTGGCGCGGCTCAGGTGGTGCCTCGTCCGGCGCTCTTCGAGCGGCTCGGAGCGTCGGCCCGGGTGACCGTGGTCGCAGCGCCGGCGGGGAGCGGCAAGACGGTGCTCTTGCGCTCCTGGATCGCCGAGGCCGGCCTATCGGCGCACGCCGCGTGGGTCTCGACCGGGTGCGACGAGCGCGACCCGCAGCGGTTCTGGCTTCAAGTGCTGGAGGCGCTGGCCCGGACGGGTCCGGGTGCACAGCTCGTGCGGACGGTCACGGCGGCGCCGGACCTCGACGGCTGGGCGCTCGCGGAGCACGTGCTCGAAGACCTGGCGGCGCTGGAGGACCGGCTGTGGCTGGTAGTCGACGACGTGCACGAGCTTGGCTCGACCGAGGCGCTGCGCCAGTTGGAGCTGCTCGTGATGCGCGCCCCGCCCGCGCTGTCCTTCGTGCTCGCCACGCGCCACGACGTGCGCCTCGGCCTCCACCGGCTGCGCCTCGAAGGCGAGGTGACCGAGATCCGCGCCGCCGACCTGCGCTTCAGCGTGACCGAAGCCGGCGAGCTGCTGAAGGGAGCCGGGGTGGAGCTTTCCGGACCGGCCCTGGCCGCGCTGCACCGCCGGACCGAGGGCTGGGCGGCGGGGCTGCGCCTGGCGGCACTGTCGCTCGCAGGGCATCCGGATCCGGCTCGCCTTGCCGCGGAGTTCTCCGGCAGCGAGCGAACGGTGGCCGAATACCTTCTGGCCGAGATCCTGGAGCGCCAGCGCGACGAGGTTCGGCGGCTGCTGCTGCGGACCAGCATGCTGGAGCGGGTCAACGGGGACCTCGCCGACCTGCTCACCGGCGACGTTGGCGGTGAGAGGGTGCTCCAGGACTTGGAGGAGCAGAACGCGTTCGTGGTCGGCTTGGACCCGGGGCGCACCTGGTTCCGCTACCACAGGCTCTTCGCCGACCTCTTGGCGCTCGAGCTGCGCCGCGCCGCGCCCGGTGAGATCACGGGACTCCACCGCGCCGCCGCAGGGTGGTTGGCCGGGAACGGGTACCCAGTCGAGGCCGTCCGCCAGGCCCAGGCCGCCCAGGACTTCGACCTCGCTAGCCGCCTGCTCGCCGACCACTGGCCGCCCCTTCGTCTCGACGGGCAGGTTGCCACCATCCACGACCTCCTTTCGCGCTTCCCCGCCGGCCGGCTCATGACCGACCCCGAGCTCGCCGTGCTCGCCGCCGCCGACGAGTCCACGCAAGGGTCGTTCGAGACGGCCGAACGGTACCTGGAGTTGGCAGATCGGGGCTCGGCGTCGGTGCCGCCAGGCCGACGCGGACAGCTGCGGCTACTGCGCGGGGTCGTGAGCGTGCTGCTGGCGGGCCAGCGCGGGGATCCCCAGGCGGAGACCGAGGAGGCGCAGCGCCTTCAGGCCATGGCCGGAGAC
>JBOGGR010000081.1:0-4630 GCA_050744025.1 Acidimicrobiales bacterium | reverse complement strand
CTCGAACACCGGCCCAGGCTACGCCTGGGGGATGGCCGGCGCGTCGGCGGCCGCCCGCCCGGCGAGAAGCGTGCCTGCCGGGGCGGCCGGCACCTCGACCCGGAAGGTGGCGCCCTGGCCCGGAGCGGTCCGCAGGCCCACCTGGCCGCCGTGGGCCCGGGCGATGGCGGCGACGATCGACAGGCCCAGCCCGGCGCCCCCCCTGCTCCTGGACCGGGAGGTGTCGGCCCGGTAGAAGCGCTCGAACACCCTGGCGGCCTGGTCGGGGTCGAGGCCCGGCCCGTCGTCGGCCACCTCCAGCACGGCCCGGTCCCCCACGGTCCGGGCCCCCACCCGCACCGGGGTGCCGGGGGGCGTGTGGTGGTGTGCGTTGGCGAGGAGGTTGGCTGCCACCTGGCGGAGCCTGGCCTCGTCGCCCAGCACCGGGACCGGCGCCGGGGCCTCGACCTCGACGGGCCGGCCGGGGTCGGTCGCCCGCGCGTCGGCAGCGGCGTCGGCGGCGATGCTGGCCAGGTCCACCGGGCCACGCTCCAGCGGCCGGCCCTGGTCCAGGCGGGCCAGCAGCAGGAGGTCCTCGACCAGGGCGCCCATGCGGATCGACTCCTCCTCGATGCGCCGCATGGCCGTGGCCAGGTCGCCGGGGCGCTCCCAGGCCCCCCGGCGGAACAGCTCGGCGTAGCCCCGGATCGACGTGAGCGGCGTCCGCAGCTCGTGGGAGGCGTCGGCCACGAACTGCCGGAGGCGCTCCTCCGAGGCCCGCTGGGCGCCGAACGCCGCCTCGATCTGGCTCAGCATGGCGTTCAGGGCCGAGCCCAGGCGCCCCACCTCGGTCTCGGGCTCGTCGCGCTCCACCCGGCGCGACAGGTCCCCGGCCGCGATCGCCCCGGCCGTCTCGCCCATCTGGTCGAGCGGGCGCAGACCGAGCCGGACGAGCCAACGGGACAGCAGGGCGACCAGGACGAGGACGGCGATCGTCACCAGCGCCTCGATCACCTCCAGGTGGGAGACGGTCGCCCGCTCCCCGCTGAGCGAGGCGGCCACGACCACCGCCCCCCCCTGGGGCAGGGGGTCGGCGACGAGGCGCCAGGACGGGGAGCCGCCGGTGACCGGCGAGACCGTCGCCGGGCCCCCTCCGCCGGCGAGGCTCCTCGCCAGCTGGGGGGCGGAGGGCGGCCGCTGCCCCTGGGGGACCAGGGGGAAGCCCCTGATCACGTCGCCGTCCGGGGCGAGGAGGGCGACATAGGTCTCCGTGCCACCGAGGGCCCCGGCCAGGTGGTTGGCCCCCCCGGCGGTGGGGAGGGCCAGGAGGTGCACCACGGCGCCCGGGTCCACCAGCTGGAGCTGCTGGTCGAGCCGGCCGACGAGGTAGGAGCGCAGGGCGGTGGCCGCGGCAGCGTCGGACACGACCAGGCCCACGGCGACGAGGAGCAGGACGCCGAGGAGCAGCCGGGCCCGGATGGACAGTCGGGACAGGCGGACGCGGAGGGCGGTCACCGGCTGGGGGGCAGGCGCAGGCTGTAGCCCACACCCCGCAGCGTGTGGATGAGCGGGGCGTGGCCGGCGTCGACCTTCTTGCGCAGGTAGCTGATGTACGTCTCCACCACGTTCGGGTCGCCCCCGAAGTCGTACTGCCATACGTGGTCCAGGATCTGGGCCTTGGACACGACCCGGCGGGCGTTGAGGAGGAGGTAGCGCAGGAGCTTGAACTCAGTGGCGGTGAGCTCGACCGGCTGATCTCCCCGGCGCACCTCGTACGTGTCCTCGTCCAGCTCCAGGTCGGCGAAGGTGAGCCGGGCCGAGCCCGGGCCGTGCTCCCCGGTCCGGCGCAGGACGGCGCGGACCCGGGCCGTTAGCTCCTCCAGGCTGAACGGCTTGGTCACGTAGTCGTCCCCGCCGAGGGCGAGGCCCCCCACCTTGTCCTCTGTGGCATCCCTCGCGGTGAGGAAGACGACGGGCACCGTCAGCCCGTCCTGGCGGAGCCGGCGGACGACCTCGAAGCCGTCGAGGTCGGGCAGCATGACGTCGAGGACCACCAGGGCCGGGTGCCACTCGGCCACCCGGGCCAGGGTCTCCCGCCCCGTGGCGGCGACCTCGACCCCGAAGCCCTCGTAGCGCAGGGCCGTGCTCACCAGCTCGGTGATGGTCGGCTCGTCGTCGACGACGAGGACGCGGGGTCCCGGGCCCGGGCCGTCGGGCTCCGGGGGCCGGCCGCCTCCCGCCCTCATGATCCTGTCCGCTCCTGGTCGGGCTCAGGCCCCGGGCCGGCTCAGGCCGGCGAGGAGGGGTAGGCGGCCAGGGTCACCTTGGCCGAGTGGTGGGTGGTGCCCCGGACCCAGCTGATGGTGACCTGGGCGCCCGGGTGGTGGCCCTCTATGTCGGTGCGCAGCTGGCCGGCGCCCGCCACCGGCTGGCCGTTCACCAGGACGATCACGTCGCCGGGCAAGAGGCCGGCTTTGGCCGCCGGCGAGCCGGGCTGCACCTGGCCGACGAGGGCGCCCTGGGTGGCGCTGGTGCCGTCCTGGGCAGCCAGGGGCGGGGTCAGGGTCGCGACCCCCACGCCCAGGAAGCCGCCGTTGGCGGCAGGGGCGGTCTTGGTGCCGGTGCTGGTGCTGGTGCTGGTGCCGCTCTTGGCCTGGGCCCGGAGCTGGGCCACCACGCTCTTGGCCTGGTCGATCGGGATGGCGAATCCCAGGCCCTGGGCCGGGGTCTGGCCGTTGCCGGTGAGCACGGCCGTGTTCATCGCCACGACCTGACCCGACGAGCTCACGAGGGGCCCTCCCGAGTTGCCGGGGTTGATGGCGGCGTCGGTCTGGACCATGTTCGAGAGGCTCTCGCCGTTGGCGTCGAGGCTGCGGTGGAGCGCGGACACTATGCCCTCGGTGACCGTGGGCTGGCCGCCGAGGCCCTCGGCGTTGCCGATGGCGAGCACGGAGTCGCCCACGCGGAGGTCGTTCGAGTTGCCGAGCGAGACGGTGGGCAGGCCGTGGACCCCCTGGATCTGGAGCAGGGCCACGTCGGCGCTGGTGTTGGCGCCCAGCACGGTGGCATTGTACGGCTGGCTCCGGCCGGGGAGGGTCACCTGCACGGTGCTGGCCCCCGCGACCACGTGGGCGTTCGTGAGGACCTGGCCGTCAGAGGTGAGGATCATGCCGGTGCCGGCGCCTCGGGTCGAGAAGAAGCCGTTGGGCGAGGAGCCCTGGGTGTTGATGTCGACGATCGCCGGCTCCACCTTGGCGAGGATGGCCTGGACGTCGCCCGGCTTGGGCAGCACGCTGGTGTTGACGGCCAGGTGGGAGGAGCTGGCGGCCGCAGTCCTGGCGGGGGCCGGGCCCGGGCCGGCGAGCTGGTTGCCGATCACCCCGCCCACGGCCCCGGCGGCCAGGCAGGCGGCCACGAGGGCCGCTGGCCACCGCACCCGCCGGCGCCGACGTCCGGACGGGGCGCCGGCGAGCCCCTCGGGCCCACGCGGGGGGGGCACGTGCCCCGCCGGGGGAGGCGTCCACCCGGGGGGTGGCGGCGGGGCCGGGCCCGAGGGGCTGTCGCCGGCCTGGGGCAGGAGGTCGCCCAGCAGGACCCCCCCGGAGGGGGGCATGTCCGAGGGGATCCTGCCGGGCGGGACCGGCCTGTCCGCCGGGGGGACGACCCAGGTGGGCGTCCCGCCGGTCGTGGCCGGGATCTGGTCAGGAGGGGTGGTGGAGGCGGCCGGCGTCGTCGGCGTTGTCGGGGCGGCCGGCGTTGTCGGGGCGGCCGGCGTGGTCGGGGCGGCCGGCGCTCCGGCCGGGCCCTCGGGCTCGGTGGGGGCCTCAGCCGTGGTGGGGGCCGGGGCGGGAGCCGTGGGCTCGGGGTCGGGGGTAATGTCCATGCCTTCCTCCTCTTCGCGACCTGGACGGGTCCGGGACGGGTCCGGGATGCCCGTGTCGAGGTCGATCCTGCCCGCCCCGCCTGTGAGCCACCTGGGAGGGGCCTGGGACCACCCGTATAGTTGGGCTCGTTGCACAGCGGGCCCACACGTCGCTGAAACAGGAGAGAATAGGGCCGATGCCGATGCGCGAGGAGTGCAAGCACTTCCAGAGCCGGACCTACGCCTCTGGCGAGACGGCTCGCTTCTGCGTGCTCGACCTCGCCCCCGAGGCTCCCTGGCGCTGCCCGGCCGACTGCCCGGCCTACGAGCGGCGCATCGCCGACGTGGCATGGTCCCACGGCAAGCTGACCGAGCCGGCCATCGAGGACGAGCCCCCGGTGCCGGGAACGGACGTGGCTGCCCTCCTCGACGCGGCCGAGAGCATCGTCAACTCCATCGGCCCCACCGCGCTCCGCGATGCGGAGCGCGAGCGCCAGGCCAGGGCCAGGGCCCAGGCGCAGACGGCGGCGCTCCCGTGGTGGCGGCGCCTGCGGCGGGGGCGGTAGCCGGCGGGGGCCGGCCGGGGCCGGCCACTAGACCTAAAACAAGCGCTCAGCGGGGCGAAGGGCCGGTAGGGGGTCCCGAGGGGTCCCGAGTGCGGCCGTCGAGGTGATTTGGGGGCGCCGGTTCCGCCGTGTTGCTCATGTGGATGGTGGTTGACGCCCCGAAGGCGTTGGTGAGGCTCGGTTGAGCCGGAGAGCCCCGTTCCTGGGGTCGCTGGTGCGGAGC
>JBOGGR010000080.1:0-13325 GCA_050744025.1 Acidimicrobiales bacterium | reverse complement strand
CTCAGCCCTTCTTCGTCTCCCAGAAGATCTTGTCGATCTCGGCGATCTGGTCCAGCAGGTCCTGGGCCACGGCGATGTCGGTGCTGTGCTTGGTCTCGCCGGCGGCCTTGGTGGCCTTCCAGAAGAGCTGGTGGAGCTGCGGGTACTTCTCGAGGTGAACGGGCTTGAAGTAGTCGGTCCACAGCACCCAGAGGTGGTGCTTGACCAGCTCGGCCCGCTCCTCCTTGATCTGTACGGCCCGGGTCTTGAACACGTTGTCGTCCGAGCCGTGGAACTTCTCGACGATCGCCCTCACCGATTCGGCCTCGATCCTGGCCTGGGCCGGGTCGTAGACCCCGCAGGGCAGGTCACAGTGAGCGTGGACGGGGCGCGGGGGGCTCAGCCGGTCGGCGAGGGACAGAAGGCGGGTCGCCATGCGCATGAGGTGCTCCTTGGTCAGGGGGTGACGGGCCCACCCTACCCTTCTCCCCGTGACTCCGACCCGGGACGGGATGGGCGGGCGGGCCCGTCGCGGGGCCTGCACGGGCGCCATTGCCCTCTCCGCCCTGGGCGTGATCCTGGGCCTCCGCCGGCTGGAGGTGGCCGGGGACAGCATGGTCCCGACCCTCGAGGCCGGCGACCACCTGGTCGCCGTCCGGACGGCCCGGCCCCGGCCCGGCGACCTGGTCGTGGTGGCGGATCCCCGCCGGCCGGGCCTGGAGATGGTCAAGCGGGTCCACTGGACCGGTCGTGACGGCCGGGGGCGGAGGGCGGTGTGGGTCGAAGGGGACAATCGGGAGGCCAGCACGGACAGCCGGGCGCTCGGCCTCCTCCCGGAGCGCCGGGTCCGGGCCCGGGTCGTGTGGCGCTACGCCCCCTCCGGGCGGGCAGGGCGTCTCGGCCGGAGCAGCCGAGGAGGAGCAGCCGAGGAGGATTCCGAGGAGGACTCCGAGGAGGAGTAGGGCCGAGGCCCGGGATAGGGTGGCCCGGCGATGCGGCGCCTGGCGGTCCTGTCCTTCCACACCTCACCCCTGGCCCAGCCCGGGACGGGGGACGGCGGCGGGATGAACGTCTACGTCCGCCAGCTGTCCTCGGCGCTCGCCCGCACCGGGGTCGAGTGTGACGTCTACACCCGAGCCTGGTCCGAGGCGGTGCCGGCCACCGTGGCGGTGGAGCCTGGGCTGCGGGTCCACCACATCCCGGCAGGCCCCCTCGGGCCGGTGGCCAAGGAGGCCCTGGCCGGCCTGGTGGACGAGTTCACCGAGGGCGTCCTGGCCCGCATCCGGGCCTCGGCGAGGTCCGTCGGCGACGGGGCTCCCGATGCCATCCACGCCAACTACTGGTTGTCGGGCCTGGCCGGCCACGTCATCAAGCACGAGCTGGAGCTCCCGCTCGTGTCGACCTTCCACACCTTGGACCGGGTCAAGGCCGAGGCCAGCCCCGAGGAGGTGGTGGCGGCCGAGCCGGCCCGGCGGGCGGAGGCCGAGGCCAGGATCATCGAGTGCTCCGACGCGGTGCTGGCTTCCTGCTCGGTCGAGGCGGAGCAGATCGTGACCCTGTACGGCGCTGACCCCTCCCGCATCGAGATCGTGGCCCCGGGGGTCGATCACGCCTTCTTCGGCCCCGGGAACCGGGTGCAGGCCAGGCGGGCGCTCGGGTGGCCCGGCACCGGGCCGGTCGGGGACGGCGGTCCGGGGGGGCCCGCCCCGAGCCCCCTGCTGGCCTTCGTGGGCCGGCTCCAGCCCCTGAAGGGGGCGGACGTGGCGGTGCGGACCCTCGGCGCGCTGCGCCGCCGCGGGTTCCCCGGCGCCCGGCTGGTCGTGATCGGAGGGCCCAGCGGGCCCCAGGGCCCCCAGGAGCTGGAGCGGCTGCACCGGTCGGTGGCCGAGCTGGGGCTCGGCAGCGCGGTGAGGTTCGTGGCGCCCCAGCCCCATGAGCTCCTGTCCACCTGGTACCGGGCCACGGACGTGTGCCTGGTGCCGAGCCGGTCCGAGTCGTTCGGGCTGGTGGCCCTGGAGGCGGCCGCCTGTGGCACCCCTGTCGTGGCCGCCGCTGTGGGCGGCCTGTCGACGCTGGTGGAGGACGGGGTCACGGGCTTCCTGGTGGACGCCCGGGACCCTGACGCCTTCGCGGAGCGAGCGGCCTGGATCCTGGGTGACCCCGATGTGGCCCGCTCGCTGGCCATGGGGGGGGTGGCCCGAGCCGGGCGCTACGCCTGGTCGGCGGCGGCCGGCCAGCTGCGCCGGCTGTACGGCCGACTGACCGCCCGCCAGCTCGTCGCCTGCTCGTAGGCCGGGCACGGCAGGGCCGCAGGGGACCCGGCCGGCTACCTGCAGGCCCCGTGGTCGTGCCGCTTGCCGCGGCGGGGCGGCGGCGCTACGGTCCGGAGGGGCCGGGCCCGAGGGGCGGAAGAAGCATTCGTTCGGGGAAGTGCGGGTGCGTCGGAGGTTCCTCGGGCCGGGCCTCTCGACCTTCGGACGGCCCCTGGGTAGCCTCCCCGGCGTGCAAGCGCGTCTGGTCGTCGTCGGCGGCGGCAGGATGGGCGAGGCCCTCGTGGCGGGCCTCGTCCGAGGAGGCTGGGCCTCCCCCGAGGAGCTGGCCGTGGTGGAGCCGCGGCCGGGCCGTCGCCAGGAGCTCGAGGCGGCGCATCCCGGCCTGGCCGTGCTGGAGGAGGCGGTGGGGGCGGACGGGGCTGTGATCGCGGTCAAGCCGGGGGACGCCGAGCCGGCGTGCCGCGCCCTTGGCGGGCAGGCGGTCGGGCGGGTCCTCTCCGTCGCCGCCGGCGTCAGGCTGCGGTCGCTCGAAGCCTGGCTCGACCCCGGCGTGGCGGTCCTGCGAGCGATGCCCAACACCGCCGCGCTGGTGGGGGCGGCGGCGTCCGGGCTCGCGCCCGGCCGGGGGGCCGGCGAGCCCGAGATCGCCTGGGCCGAGGAGATCCTGGGCTCGGTGGGGATGGTCGTCCGGCTCTCCGAGCCCGGCCTGGACGCTGTGACCGGGCTCTCGGGATCGGGGCCCGCCTATCTCTTCCTCGTCGCCGAGGCGCTCACCGACGCGGGGGTCCTGGTCGGCCTGAGCCACGAGGTGAGCCGGGCCCTGGTGACCCAGACCCTGCTCGGCGCAGCCCGCCTGCTGGCCGAGTCCGGCGAGACCGCAGCGGCCCTCCGGTCCGGCGTGACCTCCCCCGGTGGCACCACAGCCGCCGGTTTGCGTGCGCTGGAGGCCCACGGGGTGCGGGCCGCCTTCCTCGACGCGGTGGCTGCTGCCGCCGCCCGTGCCGCCGAGCTGGGCCGGCAGTGAGGCCCTCCCGGCTGCTCTCGTGGTGATCTCCGCGCCAGGAGCCCGAGCCGGCCCGTGACGCGAGGCGGAGCCACTTTCCTCCCCCGGCCCCGGTGGCGTACAGTCGGTCGGGCGGAGAGGAGTGATTCCACTGACAGGTCCACAGCACGCCAGGGCCCGGTTCCTCACCGTGGGCGAGGTCGCGGCGCTCCTGCGCGTCTCCAACATGACGGTGTACCGGCTGATAAGCGCCGGCAGCCTGCCTGCTGTTCGCGTCGGGAAGTCCTACCGGCTCAGGGAGGACGACGTCGACAGGTACCTCGCCCACAGCTACACCGAGGCGGGGTAGCGCCGCCTCGTCCCTGCCCGAGCGACGCGCCTGGCCCGACTCCGGGCAACCCCTGACCCGCCCGGCCGGTCGTGGCGCTCCGACGCCCACGGTGACCTTCCTGTCCGACTTCGGGCAGGTGGACGAGTTCGTGGGTGTGGTCAAGTCCGTCCTGCGCCGGCTGGCCCCGGAGGCCGCCGTCGTGGACCTGACCCACGAGGTGGCACCCCAGGACGTGAAGGGAGCGGCGCTCGCCCTCGAGCGGGCTCTGCCGTGGCTGGCGCCCGGCGTGGTGCTGGCCGTCGTCGACCCGGGGGTGGGCACCTCGAGGCGGGGGGTGGCGCTGGAGCCGGCGGCGCCAGGGAGGGGCGGGAGCCGGCCCGGGGACCTCGTCTTCGTCGGGCCCGACAACGGCCTCCTCCTGCCGGCGCTCCGTGCGCTCGGAGGCGTGGGGCGGGCGGTGGCCCTGGACCGGCGCCGGCTCCCGCCGTCCGCCCGGGTCGGCCCCGGGCGCCTCCCCGGTCCCACGTTCGACGGCCGCGACCTCTTCGCCCCGGCCGTGGCCCGCCTGTGCACCGGTGCCGACCTGACCGAGCTGGGCGTGGCCATCGACCCGGCCGGCCTCGTGTCAGGTCCCGAGATCGGGCACCGGCAGGTGGAGGGAGGAGTCGCCGGGGAGGTCCTTTGGGTGGACCGCTACGGCAACGCCCAGCTCGCCATCGGGCCCGAGGAGCTCGGGGATGCCGGGCGCCCGGCGGAGGTGGAGACGGTGGAGGTGGAGATGGCGGGGGGGAGGGTCGAGACGGCGCGCCGGGTCGGCGGCTTCGGCGACCTGGCCCCCGGCGAGCTGGGCCTGGTCGTCGACTCGTCGGGCCTGCTGGCCCTATCCCTGGACCGCCGGTCGGCTGCCCGCCATCTGGGCCTGGGGGCAGGGGACGAGGTCGTGCTGCGTCCCCTCCGGTGAGCGCAGGGGCCGGCTGCCCGTCCCGCCGCCGCCCCAGTAGCTTTGGGGGCGTGACGAGCCCCCGGGAGGCAGACCGGCGGCGCCGCGTCCCTCAGGCCACCGTGTCCCGGCTCCCGCTCTACCTCCGAGCCCTGGCCGACCTGGCCGACGCTCGGGTCACGACGGTGTCGTCGGACGCCCTCGCTGCCGAGACCGGCGTCAAGGCCGCCAACGTCCGCAAGGACCTGTCCCACCTGGGCAGCTTCGGTGTCCGGGGGGCCGGCTACGACGTCGAGGTGCTGCTGGGCCGGATCGCCCAGGAGCTCGGGGTCAACCAGGACCGGTCGGTCCTGATCGTCGGCGTCGGGAACCTGGGCCGGGCCCTCGCCAACTACGGCGGCTTCCCGTCGAAGGGCTTCCGGGTGGTGGCCCTCCTCGACGCCGATCCGGCCAAGGTCGGAGAGGTCGTCGCAGGGATGCCGATCAGGCCCCTCGACGACCTCGCCGCGGTGGCCGAGGCCCGGTGCCCTGCCATCGCCGTCATCGCCACCCCGGCCCCCGCCGCCCAGGACGTGGCCGACCGCCTCGTGGCCGTCGGGATCACCTCCATCCTCAACTTCGCCCCCACCCTGGTCCAGGTCCAAAGGGGCGTGTCCCTGCGCCAGGTCGACCTGTCCACCGAGCTCCAGATCCTGAGCTTCTACCAGCGCCGGCGGGACCAGGGCCTGTCCACCCCCCCCGAGGGCCTGCCCGCCCTCCGGAGCCGGCCGGAGCCCGGCACGGGCCAGGTCTCGTCGTTCTGAGCGGGCCGGGCCCGGGCAAGGGCCTCGACTGGCAAAACGTGCCCGACTCCGACATGCTCGCGATGGTTCGATCCGGCCAGGTCGGCCGAGCAAGGGAGCGGCTCAGGTCGTGTCTGTCGTTGTCGTAGGGCTCAGCCAGCGCACCGTCCCCCTGGGGGTCCTGGAGCGCATGACGGTGAGCGACGCCGCCCTGCCCAAGGCCCTGCAGGGGCTCCTCGACGGCGGCAACCTGTCCGAGGTCGTGGTGGTGTCCACCTGCGCCCGGACGGAGGTCTACGCGGTGGTCGAGCGCTTCCACGCCGGCCTGGCGGACGTCCGCCGGTTCCTGGCCGACCTCAGCCTGAGCCGGCCGGAGGAGTTCGCCGACCACCTCTACTGCTTCTACGAGGACGCGGCGGTGACCCACCTCTTCGAGGTCGCGGCGGGGCTGGACTCGGCCGTCCTCGGCGAGGGCGAGGTCCTGGCCCAGGTCCGCCAGGCGTGGGAGCGCGCCCGCGAGGAGCGGGCCGCCGGCCCCGTGCTCTCCTACCTGTTCCGCCACGCCGTCCTGGTGGGCAAGCGGGCCCGCTCCGAGACCGGGATCGCGAGGGGCATCACCTCGGTTTCCCAGGCCGCCGTAGCCCTGGTGGCCGAGCGCCTCGGCGGCTCACTGGAGGGCCGCCGGGTCCTCGTGCTCGGGGCCGGCGAGATGGGTGAGGGCATGGCGGTCGCCCTCGGCTCGTCCCCGGCGGAGGTCCTGGTGGCCAACCGGACCTGGTCCCGGGCGGCCAGCCTGGCCAGGCGCATCGGCGGGCGCCCGGTGGAGCTCGACGCCGCCGCCCTGGCCGAGGTCGACGTGCTGCTCTCCTCCACCGGCGCCGAGGCGCCGGTCCTCTCGGCCGGAGACCTGGCGCCGGTCCTGGCCGGCCGGGGGGGTCGCCCTCTCCTCGTGGTGGACGTGGCCGTGCCGAGGGACGTCGACCCGGCCGTTGCCGGCCTGGACGGCGTGACCCTCCTCGACATGGACGACCTCCGGGCCTTCGCCGAGGCGGGCATGACAGGGCGCCGCCGGGAGGCGGACCGGGTGAGGGCCATCATCGCGGAAGAGGTCCAGCGCCACCTGGAGGACCGGGCCGCCCGGACCGCCGTGCCCGTCGTGGCCGCCCTCCGCGAGCGGGCCGAGGCCGTCCGCCTGACCGAGGTCGAGCGGTACCGCTCGAGGCTCGCCCGGCTGGGCCCGCAGGAGCAGGAGACGGTGGAGGCGCTGACCCGCCAGCTGCTGGCCAAGCTGCTGCACGAGCCGACCGTGGCCCTGAAGGAGGCGGCCGGCTCTCCTCGGGGCGAGCGCCTGGGCGAGGCCGTCCGCACCCTGTTCGACCTGTAGTGGGAGGCGGGCGGCCGCTCCGGCTCGCGACCCGGGGGAGCGCCCTGGCCCGCTGGCAGTGCGCCCATGTCGCCTCCCTCCTCGGCCGGCCGGTCGAGACGGTCGTGGTCGAGACGACCGGGGACCGCAGCGCCGGTGTCCCGATCTGGGCCATGGGTGGCCAGGGGGTGTTCGTGAAGGAGGTCCAGGCCGCCGTCCTGGAGGGCAGGGCCGACCTGGCCGTGCACTCCGCCAAGGACCTGCCGTCGGCTCCCACCCCGGGGCTCGTCATCGGTGCGGTCCCGGAGCGGGCCGATCCCCGCGACGCCCTGGTCGGGGCCCGGCTGGAGGACCTGGCGCCCGGCGCCCAGGTGGCGACCGGCTCTGTCCGGCGCCGGGCGCAGCTCGCATGGCTGCGGCCCGACCTCACGTTCGGGGGCCTGCGGGGCAGCATCGACACCCGCCTCGCCCGGGTCCCGGCCGGCGGTGCGGTGGTGGTGGCGGCGGCGGCCCTGGCCCGGCTGGGCCGGCTGGACCGGGCGGCCGAGGTCCTGGAGCCCTGGGTCATGCTGCCCCAGGCCGGCCAGGGGGCCCTCGCCGTCGAGTGCCGGGCCGGCGACGGGGAGGCCCTGGAGGCCCTGGAGGCCGTCGACCACGGCCCTTCCCGGCGTTCGGTCGAGGCGGAGCGGGCCTTCCTCTTCGAAATGGGCCCAGGGTGCGACCTGCCCGTGGGTGCCCACTCCCGCCCCTCCGCCGGCGCCGGGCTCGAGCTGGAAGGGCTGATGGCCACGCCGGACGGCCGGGTGCTCTTGCGCCGGAGGGGGAGCGGCGACGACCCGGCGGCCGTCGGCAGGGCGGTCGCCCTGGACCTCCTGGACGGCTGCGGGGGCCGTGCCCTCCTGGAGGACCTCGGGGGCGGGGGCCCGCTCGGAGTCGGGGGCGTGACGCCCTGACCGGCCAGCCCCTCCGCGGGTGGCGGGTGGTCGTGACACGGGCCCGGGACCAGGCCCCGGCCCTGGCGGCCGGCCTGTCCGAGGCCGGGGCCGACGTGGTGACGGTCCCGGTCGTCCTGCTGCGACCCCCTGCCGACGGGGGGGCCGCGATGCGGGAGGCGGCGGCGGCGGTCCGGGCCGGAGCCTACGACTGGGTGGTCCTCACGTCGGCCAACGCCGTCGAGCGCTTCCTCCCCCTGCTCGGGGACGCGAGGGACCTGGGCCGGGCCCGGGTGGCCGCCATAGGCCCGGGCACGGCCGGCGCCCTGGACGGGCGGGGGGTGGCGGCCGACCTGGTGCCCGACCGCCACGTCGCCGAGGGCCTGCTGGAGGCCTTCCCCCGTCCCCCGCCCGGCGGCGCGCGGGTCCTCCTGCCCCGGGCGGCGGTGGGGAGGGACGTGCTCCCCGACGGCCTGCGGGCCGCCGGCTGGGAGGTGGACGTGGTCGAGGCCTACCGCACGGCTCGCCCGGCCGTCCCGCCCGACCTCCTCGCCCGGGCCCGGTCGGCCGACGCCATCACGTTCACCGCCGCGTCGACCGTGGCCGCCTGGGACGAGGCGGCCGGCGCCGGGGCCACGCCGCCCCTGGTCGCGTGCATCGGGCCGGTCACCGCGGCCGAGGCCGAGGGGAGGGGGATGAGGGTCGACGTCGTGGCGGAGACCCACACCGTCGACGGCCTGGTCGCAGCCCTGGTGGCCGAGGCCCGCCGGAGGGGGGCGCGAGGAGGCCGGGGAGGCATCCGCGACTCTGTCGCGGATGGTTGTTAGGGTCGAGGCGACTTCCCCCGTCCCCCGTTCCTCGTGCCTGGAGAAGCCGTGCCCCCCGTGAGCGCAGACCGGCTGTCGAGCCCCCCTGGGCAGCCCCCTTCCGTCGTCGAGGTCCTGTCCGTATGGGCGGACGAGCGCCTGGCGGCCCTCCTCGCCCGCCGTCCCGACCTCGCCCGTCCCGCCCCCCGGGACCTCCACGGGCTGGCCGAGCGGGCGTCGTCGTGGCCCAGCCTCCAGCTGTGCCGGTGGAACCTCGACCGCGGTAGCCAGCAGGTCCTCGACGCCATCTGCCTCCTCCCCCGGCCCACCACGGTCGGCGCCCTGGTCGCCCTGCTGGGGCCGCCGGCCGTCGCCGCCGACCTGGCCCCGGTCCTTCACCGGCTGGAGGACCTGGCGCTCCTGACCCGCCGCGGAGACGGGCTGGTAGTGGCGAGGGGCTTCGACCAGCTGAGGTACCCGTGCGGACTGGGCCCCCCGCTCCAGGTGGCGATGTCCAGCCAGTCGGCCGGCCGCCTCCAGGCCATGGCCCGGGCGCTCGGCGTCAGGCCCGGCGGAAGCAAGGCGTCGGCCCTGGCCGCCCTTGCCCGGGCGCTCTCCGACCGCTCCCTGGTCGACGGCGTGCTCTCGGCCGGTCCTGCCCGGACGGAGGAGATGGCGGCGGACGTGTCCCGCCATGGCCCGTTGGCCGTGGTGCCGGGGGGCGTGTACGGGTCGTCGGAACGCACGCCCGTCGGCTGGCTGGCCTCCCACGGGCTGCTGGCCCCCGTCAGCTGGGACCGGCTGGTGATGCCCCGGGAGGTGGGGCTGGCCCTCCGGGGCGGCCGGCCGTTCCCGGACCTGGAGCTCTCCCCCCCGCCCCTCCCGAGCCGCCCGGCGGACCCCGAGGCGGTCGACCGGGCTGCCGCCGAGCGGGCACTCGGGCTGGTGGCCGACATCGCGGCCGTAGTCGACGAGTGGGGGCAGGCGCCCCCCCGTGTCCTGAAGGACGGGGGGATCGGCGTGAGGGACGTGCGCCGGGCGGCCAAGGTCACGGGCCGGCCCGAGCCCGAGGCGGCCCGGGTCGTCGAGCTGGCCGGCGTGGCCGGGCTGGTCGCCTGCGACCCGGTCACCGGGACCGCCCTGCCGACGCCCGACTACGACGACTGGATGGGCCAGGAGAGCCCGGCCCGCTGGGCCGGGCTCGTCGGCCGCTGGCTCTCCTGTGAGCTCCACCCGAGCCTGGCCGGCGCCATCGGCCGCAACGACAGGCCCATACCCGCCCTCCTCTCCCGGGCTCCCGAGCAGGATGCCGTGGCCCGGCGTCGGCTCGTCCTGCGGGCCCTGGTCGAGGCCGGCCCGGGGTCGGCCGTAGACGTGGTGGCCCTCCGGCGCCGGGTGACGTGGGACGGGCCCGACGTGTGGCAGGGCGGGCCGGCCATGCCCGACGAGCTCGTCTCGTGGGTGGCCGACGAGGCCGAGCTGCTGGGCCTGGCCGCCCTCGGGTCCCTCGCCGCGGCGGGACGGGTGGCGGTGGCCGGCTGGGCGGGCCGGCCGGGCGCCGCCGCCTCGGAGGACGAGCTGGCCTCGGCCGCCGCCTGCCTGGCCGCACGGGCCCCGGACGTCACCTCCACCTTCGTGCTGCAGGCCGACCTCACCGCCGTGGCCCCGGGCGAGCTGGCTGGGCCGGTCCGAGCCGAGCTGGAGCTCCTTGCCGACACGGAGTCCAAGGGGGCGGCGACCGTGTACCGCTTCAGCGAGGCGTCGCTGCGCCGCGGCCTGGATGCCGGGCGGACCGCGGCGGGGGTCCAGGGCTTCCTCGAGGCCCACGCCGGCCGCGGCGTCCCCCAGCCCCTGTCGTACCTGGTCGCGGACCTGGGCCGGCGCTTCGGCCAGGTGCGCGTCGGCACGGCCTCCACGTATGTCCGCAGCGAGGACCCGGGCCTCCTGGCCGAGGTGCTGCGGGCCAGGAGGACGGCCGGTCTCGGGCTGCGCCAGGTCGCACCGACGGTCCTCGTGAGCCGGGCCGACCCGGCCATCGTCCTCGCCACCATGCGCTCGGCCGGCTACCTGCCGGCCCTGGAGGGCGATGACGGCGGACTGGTACTCACCCGGCCGCCGGCCCGGCGAGCGGCTGCCGGCGTGGCGCCGGGCTCTTCGCCGGCGCTCGACCCTGCTGGCCTCGTGGCCGAGCTGCGGGCCTCCCCCGCGGGCGGCGCCTCGCCCGGGGCCGCAGCAGCCTCCGGTCTGGCCGAGCCGCCCAGGTGGGCGGCAGGCCGGGAGGGGCCGCCCGGCCCCGGTGCCGCCATCCTGCCGTTCCCGTCCCTCGAGCTCGAGGGGTGCCTCCAGGCCCTGTTCGAGGAGACGGGCGCCCACTTCGCTCCGGGCGACGAGGAGCCGCGCCGCCCGACGGCCATCGCCAGGGGGCGGCAGGCGGTCCGGGGGGTCCTCGAGCTGGCGTGCGACGAGGAGTGGATGGTCCGCCTGGCTTTCACCAGCGGGCGGGGCAGGACCATCCAGCTGAGCGCCAGCGTGCTCGCCCTGGAGCGAGACGATGTCCTGATGGAGTGCCTGCCCCGGTGGGACGAGCGGACCCTTCGCCTCGGCAGCGTTCAGTGGGCACGCGTCATGACCGAGGCCGAGGAGGAGGTGCTGATGCCGTGACCGAGGGCCCGCTGATCGTCCAGTCCGACAGGACGCTCCTCCTCGAGGTCGAGCACCCCGAGTCGGCGGCCTGCCGGGCCGCCATCGCGCCCTTCGCCGAGCTGGAGCGGTCGCCCGAGCACGTGCACACGTACCGCCTGAGCGCCCTCGGGCTGTGGAACGCCCGGGCCGCCGGCCACGACGCCGAGCAGGTGGTCGACGCCCTGCTCAGATGGTCGCGCTACCCGGTGCCCCAGGCCCTGCTGGTGGACGTGGCCGAGGTCATGGGCCGCTACGGGCGGCTGGCCCTCGAGGTCGACCCGGTCCACGGCCTGGTGCTGCGGGCCACCGACAGGGCTGTGCTGGAGGAGGTCCTGCGGGCCAAGCCGGTCGTCCCGCTGGTAGGCCCCCGCATCGACCCCGACACCGTCTCGGTGCCCCGGTCCGAGCGGGGCCGCCTCAAGCAGGCCCTGCTGAAGGCCGGATGGCCTGCCGACGACCGGGCGGGCTACGTCGACGGGGCCGCCCACCCCATCGCCCTGCCCGAGAGCGGCGGGTTCGAGCTGCGGCCCTACCAGCGGGAGGCGGTGGAGACGTTCTTCGCCGGCGGCAGCGGGGTGGTGGTCCTTCCCTGCGGGGCGGGCAAGACCCTGGTCGGCGCGGCGGCCATGGCCAGGGCCGGGGCCCGGACCCTGGTGCTCGTCACCAACACCGTGGCCGCCCGCCAGTGGCGGGCCGAGCTGCTGGCCCGCACCACGCTCGGCGAGGACGAGGTGGGCGAGTACTCGGGGGACCGCAAGGAGATCCGGCCGGTGACCCTGGCCACCTACCAGATCATGACGGCCAGGCGCCACGGCCTCTACACGCACCTGGAGCTGTTCTCGTCCGAGGACTGGGGGCTGATCGTCTACGACGAGGTCCACCTGCTGCCGGCCCCGGTGTTCCGCATGACGGCCGAGATCCAGAGCCGCCGGCGCCTCGGCCTCACCGCCACCCTCGTGCGGGAGGACGGCAGGGAGGGCGACGTGTTCAGCCTGATCGGGCCCAAGCGCTACGACGCCCCGTGGCGGGACATCGAGGCCCAGGGCTGGATCGCCCCGGCCACGTGCACCGAGGTGAGGGTGACCCTCACCGACGAGGAGCGCATGACCTATGCCCTGGCCGAGGCCGAGGAGCGCTACCGGGCCGGGGCCACGGCCCGGTCCAAGCTGGCCGTGGTCGAGGCCCTTTGCCTGGACGCCGTGGCGAAGGGCGAGCCGACGCTGGTCATCGGCCAGTACCTGGACCAGCTCCAGGTGATCGGCGGGCGCCTGGGTGCCCCGGTCATCACCGGCAAGACCCCGGTGAGGGAGCGGGAGCGGCTGTACGAGGCGTTCCGCCGCCGGGAGGTGCCGGTGCTCGTCGTGTCCAAGGTGGCCAACTTCTCCGTCGACCTGCCAGAGGCGTCAGTGGCCGTCCAGGTGTCGGGCACGTTCGGCAGCCGCCAGGAGGAGGCCCAGCGGCTGGGCCGGATCCTGCGGCCGAAGGCGGACGGCCGCCAGGCCCACTTCTTCGCCGTCGTGTCCAGGGACACCAACGACCAGGAGTTCGCGGCCAGGCGCCAGCGCTTCCTGGCCGAGCAGGGCTACGCGTACCAGATAGCCGACGCCGAGTCCGTGCTGGCCGGCCGGGGGACCGGGCTGGCCGGCGGGGGGACCGGGCTGGCCGGCGGGGAGACGGACGGGCGGAGCGGCCCCGGCTGAACCCAGCCCGGGGTGGGCCGGCGGATGGGCGGAGCGGCTCCGGCTGAACCTACGCTTGGGGCCGATGAGCTTCCCGGCCCGACGGCTCCGCCGGCTGCGCCGCACCCCGGCCATGCGCCGGCTGGTGGCCGAGACCCGGCTGTCGGTGGACGACCTGGTCGCCCCCCTCTTCGTCCGGGAGGGGGCCCGGGAGCCCCGGCCCGTCTCGTCCCTGCCCGGCGTGGTGCAGCACACGGTCCCCTCCCTGGTCGAGGAAGGGCGGCGACTGGCCACCCTGGGTGTCCCGGGACTGATGCTGTTCGGCATACCGGCGGCCAGGGACGCCATCGGGTCGGGGGCGTGGGACCCCGGGGGCGTGGTCCAGGTGGCCCTGGCCGAGCTGCGGGCGGAGCTGGGCGACGAGGTGGTGCTCGCTGCCGACCTGTGCCTGGACGAGTACACCGACCACGGCCACTGCGGGGTGCTCGCCGTGGACGGCTCCGTGGACAACGACGCCACCCTGGACCTATTATTTATATTGGCGTTGGCCCATGG
>JBOGGR010000079.1:0-1653 GCA_050744025.1 Acidimicrobiales bacterium | reverse complement strand
GGCGGAGCCGGGCGCAGAGGCGGGGCCGAAAGCGGTGGCGGAGCCGGGCGCAGAGGCGGGGCCGAAAGCGGGGGCGGGCCCGGGCGCCGGGACGGCGCTGGTGGCCTTCGACCTGGCCGAGGGGGGCATGCTGTGCCGGGCCTGCCGGCGGGGCGTCCCTGTCAGCCCGGAGGCCCTCGCACTGGTCCGGCGGATCCTGGGGGGGGACCTGGCCGGCGCGCTGAGCTCGGCACCCACCGCCACCCCGCTGACCGCCGAGGTGGATCATCTGGCCTCGCTGGCGCTGGAGCACCACCTGGAGCGCCGCCTCCGGAGCCTCCACGTGCTCGACCGCGCGTGACGGCGGTGGCCGGCGCAGTGGGCCGGCCCGACCAGGGGCGCGAGATGGCGGGCCGGACCCTGCGGGCCGGGCCCGGGCCCGAGGTGATAGCGGTTCGCGTCGCAGGACGACCAAAACTGCTATCACCTCGGCGACGGCAACCCGGCCCGGGCCGAGGTGATAGCGGTTCGCGTCGCAGGACGACCAAAACTGCTATCACCTCGCTCGGAGGGCGGGGCCGGCGACCGACAGGCGACCGACAGCGACCGACAGGCGACCGACAGCGACCGAGGACGTCGGTGAGTGACACACCCCCGCGTCAACATGGTGGATGTGGGTAAGCGAACCGCTGTCGAGGAGGTGGCAGCCTTTGCGGCCGGCCACAAGGGCCTGATCACGCGGAGAGCCGCGCTCGGCGCCGGCTTGACGCCCGGGGACATCCGCCAGCAGCAGGGCCAGGCAGTGGCTGTCGGTCGGCCGGGCGGTGTACCGGGTCTCCGGCGCCCCTGTCACCTGGGAGCAGCGGGTGCTGGCCGCCTGCTTGCTCGGGGGGGCTGCGGCGGTAGCCTCCCACACCAGCGCCGGCGTGCTCTGGGGTCTCCCCGGGATCCGTAGGGGACGGCCCGAGATCACAGTGCCCATGGGGCTTGGCGCGCTGGCTGCCGGGGATCTGTCGCGGCTCCACCACGCCCGCCGTCTCCCAGGCGTGGACAGGCAGGTGCAGGACGGCGTCCCGGTCACCTCGCCGGCCCGGACCCTGATGGACCTCGCCGGGCGGGTCCCGCCGGCGACGTTGGCCGAGGCGGTGGACGACGCCATGTGCCGGGGACTGGTCGACATGGCCCATCTCGATCGCCGGATATCGGCGCTCGCCGGCGGGCGGCGGGGCGTTGCCCAGCTCAGGGAGGCCACCCAGGCCTGGGCTCCCGGCCCGATGCCTGGGAGCCAGGCCGAGATCAAGGTGATCCGCTGCCTCCTTGCGGCCGGCATCCCGGCACCGGTCCGCCAGCACGAGGTTCGGGACGGAGGCAGGCTCGTGGCCCGGCTCGACATGGCCTGGCCGGATGCCAAGGTGGGGCTCGAGACCGACAGCTGGCGGTGGCACGGCGGCCGGGAGAGGTTCCACCAGGACCAGCTACGGATCCTCCAGCTCCGGGCTGTCGGATGGGACGTGGTGGCCGTCGCTCCCCGCAACGTGGAGGCGGACGGGGGGGCGGGGTTGTGCCGGGCAGTCGGCGCCGCCCTGGCCAGGTCGGCCCGCCTAGCGCCGGCCAGCTGACCGGTGGGCAGGCCCGCCCGCCGCCGCCCAGCGCCCCCGCCGCGCAGCGCCCCGC
>JBOGGR010000078.1:0-2643 GCA_050744025.1 Acidimicrobiales bacterium | reverse complement strand
GGCCACGGCGTCGGGGAGCCACGGGAGGGCCGACAGCTCCTCCAGCGACGCAGCCCTGGCCGCCTTGACGCTCCCGAGCTCCCGGAGCAGCCGCTTCTGCCGCACCGGGCCCAGCCCGGCCACGCCGTCCAGCACGCTGGTCGTCATGCGCTTGCCCCGGAGCTGGCGGTGGTAGGCGATGGCGAAGCGGTGGGCCTCGTCCCGGATGCGCTGGAGCAGGTACAGGGCCTCCGACTGGCGGGGGATGCGCAGCGGCTCGCTCCGCCCGGGCAGGTACACCTCCTCGAACTGCTTGGCCAGGGCGGCCACCGGGATCTCCTCCTCCAGGCCGAGCTCCTCGAGCACCCGGACCCCGACCCCCAGCTGGCCCTTGCCGCCGTCGAGGAGGAGGAGCTGGGGCGGGTAGGCGAACCGGTGGTGGCGCCGGCGGGCCACCTGGTCGTCCAGCGGCTCCTGGCGCTCGGACACCAGCGCGGACAGCCGCCGGGTGAGCACCTCTTCCATGGCCCCGAAGTCATCGTTCCCGGCCACCGACGTGACCCGGAACCGCCGGTAGTCCGACGGCTTGGGCAGTCCGTCCTCCATCACGACCATGGACCCCACGTAATCGGTCCCCTGGATGTGGCTCATGTCGTAGCACTCGATGCGAAGGGGGGCCTCCGGGAGGTCCAGGGCCTCCTGCAGGGCGTTGAGGGCCCGGGCTCTGGCGTTGTGGTCGGCCGACCGGCGCAGCCGGTGGCGGTTGAACTCCTCGGCGGCGTTGGTGGAGACGGTCTGCTGCAGCGACCGCTTGCCCCCCCGCTGGGGCACTCGGACCACGACCCGTGACCCCCGTTGCGAGCTGAGCCACTCCTCCCAGAGCGGGAGGTCCTCGGGGAGGTCGGGGACCAGGACCTCCCGGGGGATGTCCAGGACCGGCTCCGCGTAGAGCTGCTCCAGCACGTGGGCCAGCAACCCGCTGCGGTCCAGGTCCTCCACCTTGTCGAGAACGAAGCCCTTACGGCCCACCACCCGGCCCCGCCGGACGAAGAACACCTGCACGGCGGCCTCCAGCTCGTCCTCGGCCAGGCCGACCACGTCCAGGTCCTCGGCCCGCTCCGTCACCATCTGCTGCCGCTCGATCGCCTTGCGAACCGATCCCAGGCGGTCCCGGATCCGTGCCGCCCGCTCGAACTCGAGAGTCGATGCCGCCCCGGCCATCTCCTTCTCGAGCCGCTTGACCACGGTCTGGGTGTCGCCGGCGAGGAAGTCGACCAGCTCCCCGACCAAGGCCCTGTAGTCCTCCCGCCCCACGTCGCCCACGCACGGCCCCACGCACTTCTCGATGTGGTAGAGCAGGCAGGGCCGCCCCAGGCGGTGGTGGCGGGCGAACTTGGCGTCCGAGCACGTCCGGATCGGGAAGGACCGCAGGAGCAGGTCGAGCGTCTCCCGGATGGCGTAGGCGTGGGCGTACGGCCCGAAGTAACGGACCCCCTTGCGCCTCGCCCCCCGCATGACCACGGCTCGCGGCCAGTCCTCGTCCACGGTCACGGCCAGGAAGGGATAGCTCTTGTCGTCCCGGAGCCGGATGTTGAAGCGGGGCCGGTGGGTCTTGATGAGGCTGTACTCGAGCATGACGGCCTCGACCTCGTTGCGCACCTGGATCCACTCGACCGACCGGGCGCAGGACACCATCTGGGCGGTGCGGGGCGGCAGGCTGTCGGGGCTCTGGAAGTAGTTGGCCAGGCGGTGGCGCAGCGAGGCCGCCTTGCCCACGTAGATGACCCGGCCGTCGCCGTCCTTGAACTGGTAGGAGCCGGGCGCATCGGGGATGGTCCCGGCGGGGGGCCGCTGCAGCACTCCCCCAGTCTGCCGCCTGGCGCCGCATCTACGGCCGCTCGACTCGCAGCGCGGTGTGACGGGCCAGCACCTCGAAGTCGGCGTCGGCGTGCAGGACCGGCCTGCGACGGGGCATGTGAGCGAGGCGGTCTCCCTACCCCTACCTGTGCTGGAGGCGCCGGATCCGACCTCGTCGCTCGGAGAGTGTCCGGGGTCGATCCCCCTTGACCGGGCCGAGGCGAGGTCTCGTCTGGAGCTTGCCGGTGAGTGGCGAAGTGATACGTAATGCGCTATCGTTGGAGTCCATGGCAACGTTGGGTCCAACCACCACAGGGTACGTGGATCGGCTTGCCGGCAACCTGCTGCGGCGGGCACGGGCGGAGAAGGACCTGACGCAGCGTGAGCTAGCGTCAGCGGCCGGCGTTCCGCAGTCGACCGTGGCACGGATCGAGTCGGGCACCCAGCAGCCCTCGCTGCCACTGCTGGCCCGCATCCTCGCTGCGGTCGACTTGGAGCCGCGCATCGCGCTGGCCCCTTACGACTCTCACGATGACGTGCTGGATGCGACCGAGGCCACTCTGCATCCCGCCGAGCGGGCGGCGCAGAGGCAGGCTCAGGATCGGTTCCTCACAGCGTTGAAGACAGGCTCGCGGCGGTGATGGGGCCGGTATTCGATCCCGGGCGGGCTACGCCGATCTGATCGGGCGAGCAACTGAGCACGTCGTGAACGGCCTCACCATCCACGTGGCCGCGCTGGAAGACGTGATCACGAGCAAAGCCACGGCGAACCGGCCCAAGGACCAAGATGCGCTCCCCGAGCTGATG
>JBOGGR010000077.1:0-7242 GCA_050744025.1 Acidimicrobiales bacterium | reverse complement strand
CCGGCCCCGCCCCGGCCCAGCCCGCCGGCCCCGCCCCGGCCCAGCCCGCCGGCCCCGCCCCCCCGAGCCAGCTGGTGCTCGTGGGCAACCCGGACATCCTGGTCCAGCCCGGCGCAGTCGCCGCCCTCGCCTCGGCGCTGGATTCCGATCCGCGCGTGGCGCTTGCGGGGCCCCGGATCGTTGGTGCCGACGGGGAGCGGTACCCATCGGCGCGGACGTTCCCGTCCATGGCCGAGTCCCTCGGCCATGGGTTCGTGGGCCTGGTGGTGCCCGGCAACCGATGGAGCAGGCGCTACAAGATGGCCGACTGGGACCACGCCCAGGCCCGTGAGGTGGACTGGGTGTCAGGCGCCTGCTTCCTTGTTCGCAGGACGGTCCTGGAGGCGCTGGGCGGCTTCGACGAGGACTATTTCATGTACTCGGAGGACGTGGACCTCTGCTGGCGGGTCGCAGGGGCCGGGTGGCGGGTCCTCTACGAGCCGGCTGCCACCGTCACCCACATCCAGGGGGTGTCGGCCGAGCACCATCCCTACCGGATGATCGTCGCCCACCACCGCTCCCTCCTGCGGTTCGCCAACCGGACCACGGGAGGCTGGCGCCGGGCCCTGCTTCCCTTCGTCGCCGCCGGGCTCGCCCTCCGCGCGGCGCTGTCCGCCGTCGCCCGGTGGCGCGAGGACGAGGCTGGCCGGCCCGGGCGCTAGGGTGGCCCCCCGATCATGGCACGAGGATCCGTAGGCAGGAAGGTCGCCCGGGCGGCCAGGACCGGTGGTGGGCGCAGCCGGCGGGGGCGGAGCCAGACGCCGTTCGGGTACTACGCGACGCTCGTCATCGTGGTCCTCCTCGGCCTGGCGACGATCGCCTTCAGCCGCTACCAGGTGACGCACAAGCCGGCGGCCGTCCCCCCCACCCTCCAGGACCACTGGCACTCGGCCTTCGCCTTCGACATCTGCGGCAAGCTGCTGCCCAACCCCCCCCAGAACCCCAACGTGGCCAAGGCGGGGATCCACACCCACGGGGACGGGCTCATCCACGTCGAGCCGCTGTCCAGCGCAGACACTGGCCACAACGCCACGCTGGGCCGCTTCGTCCACCTCTACCCAGGCATGGAGCTCACTGCTACCAGCGTCCGCTACCCGGGCAAGAAGACATGGCGAAACGGTGAGAGGTGCGGAACGAAGGCGGCCAAGGTGCAGGTCGAGGTGTGGTCCAGCCTGGCTGCCACCCATGGCCACATCGTCACCGGCAACCCGGACGACGTCCTCTTGGAGAACGGCCAGCTCATCACCATCGCCTTCGTCCCGCCGGGCACCAGCATCCCCAAGCCGCCGTCCGCCGCCAACCTGCTCACCGTCAACTCGGCCCCCAACAACCCGAGCAGGCCGACCACGGCCACGACCAAGCCGGGCTCCAAGAAGGCCACGTCGAAGGGGTCCACCTCCACCACGGCCAAGGCCGGCACCTCCACCACGGCCACCACCAGCCACCCGTGAAGGCGGTCGTCCTGGTGGGGGGTGAGGGGACCCGGCTCCGGCCGCTGACCCTGGACACCCCGAAGCAGATGCTCCCCGTCGTCGAGCGGCGGATGATCGAGCGGGTCCTCTCCCACCTCGCCCTCCACGGCGTCGAGCAAGCCGTCCTCTCCCTCGGCTACCGGCCGGACGTCTTCGTGACGGCCTTTCCCGACGGCCGGGCCTCCGGAGTGCGCCTGTCCTATGCCGTGGAGCCCGAGCCGATGGACACGGCCGGCGCCATCCGCTTCGCGGCGTCGGAGGCCGGCATCGATGCGACGTTCCTGGTGGTGAACGGGGACGTCCTCACCGACGCCGACCTTGGTGCGCTGATGGCGCGCCACGCCGACCGTGGCGCGGAGGCCACCATCCACCTCACCCCGGTGGCCGAGCCGTGTGCCTTCGGCGTCGTGCCGACGGAGGCGGACGGCCGGGTGCTCGCTTTCATCGAGAAGCCCCCCGCCGACCAGGTGCCCACGAACCTCGTGAACGCCGGGGCCTATGTGCTGGAGCCGGCGGTCCTGGACCGCATCCCGGACGGCCGCCGGGTATCCATCGAGCGGGAGACGTTCCCACTCCTGGTGGCCGAGGGTCGCCTCTTCGCCTGGCCCTCGGACGCGTACTGGATGGACACTGGGACGCCCGCGGCCTACCTGCGGGCGTGCTCCGACCTGGTGAGCGGGATCCGCCCCGGGCTGCCGGCGCCGGGCGCCAGGGCACTGGCCGATGCGGTGTGGGCTGTCGGCTCCCCGATCCTGGACGGGGAGGTCCGCGCCCCCAGCCTCGTCGCCGACGCCGCCTTCGTCGCGGGCAGCGCCGTGGTGGATGGCTCGATCGTTGGGACCGGGGCCCGGATCGAGCCGGGGGCGACCGTGAGCGGCTCGGTGGTGATGGCGGGGGCGGTCGTGGCCGGCGGGGCAACCGTCGAAGGCTCGATCCTGGGCGAGGGGTCCCGGGTGGGCGTGGACGCCACGGTCGTCGGCCTCTCCGTGGTGGGCAACCGGGCCCAGGTCGGGCCGGGCTGCCGCGTCGATGGCGGTCGGGTGGCGGCCGGGGTAGCCCCGTGACCCCGACGACCCAGGCGACCCAGGCGAGCCGGGCGACCCGGGCGACCCCCGTGAGGCCCAGGGGCGAGCCGGGCCGAGCCCTCGTCACCGGGGGGGCGGGGTTCATCGGCTCCACCCTGGTGGACCGGCTCCTCGCGGAAGGGCGAGCAGTCGACGTGGTGGACGACCTGTCCTCGGGCTCGCTCTCCAACCTAGCCGAGGCCCGCAGCTCGGGGTCGGGGAAGCTCAGCTTCTACCAGCTCGACATCCGGTCCCCCGACCTGGCCGAGCTCATGGCACGGCGCCGGCCCGAGGTCGTCTACCACCTGGCGGCCCAGGCCGACGTGAGGGTGTCGGTCGCCCGTCCCGTCTTCGACGCCGACGTCAACGTCCTCGGCACGGTCAACGTCCTCGAGGGGGCGAGGGCCGCGGGCGGAGCCCGGGTCGTCTTCGCGGCGAGCGGGGGGACCCTCTACGGCGATCCCGACCCAGCCCTGCTCCCGCTCGACGAGAGCACTCCCCAGCATCCACTCTCCCCGTACGGGGTCTCCAAGAAGGCGGCTATCGACTACCTGGCCACCTACGGAGAGCTCCACGGCCTGGAGTCCTGCGCCCTGGCCCTGGCCAACGTGTACGGGCCCCGCCAGGACCCTCACGGCGAGGCGGGGGTGGTGGCCATCTTCGCCGGCCGGCTGCTGGCCGGCCAGCCATGCACCATCTATGGCGACGGCTCCCAGACCCGGGACTTCGTCTACGTGGACGATGTCGTGGATGCCTTCGCCCGGGCGGGCCAGGGCGGCGGCGAGAGCCTGGTCGTCAACATCGGGACCGGGGTGGAGACCTCGGTGAGGGATCTGCACGACGTCATGGCCAGGGCGGCGGGGGCTGAGCTGGCCCCGGCACTGGCCCCCCCCCGCCCGGGCGAGCAGCAACGGTCGTGCCTCGATCCCGGCCGGGCCTTCGCTAGCCTCGGCTGGAAGCCGTGGACGGGCCTCGAGGAAGGAACGGCGGCCGTCCTCGAATCGGTCCGCGGCCGCGGCCGCCCCCTCTGAGCGGCCTGGCGCGGCCCCGCACGGGTCCGCGGCCACCCGTCCGGGTGGGGCCGCCCGGTCCGAGGGGCGGCCCCGCCGGGCGCTCGGCTCAGCGGAACAGGTCCTCGGCGTGGGGGCGCACGATCTCGGCCGCCACCGACGACTCCCGCAGCCAGGCCGGGTCGAGCCCCCTGACCACGGCGACCGGCACCCCGCTGGCCTTGCCCATGGCCAGCTCGGCGGCGCCGGCGATCTCGTCGGCCACGCAGACCTCGGTGGCCGTCAGCTCCCGGCCCAGGGCGTCGGGGGTGCCCCGCAGGTCGACCACGCCCGCCACCCCCGCACAGCCGATGGCCACGTCCGTGACGCCCTGCCGCCAGGTCCGGCCGAACGTGTCGGACACCACCACCGCCACCTGGCGACCGGTGCGGGCTCTGAGGCCGTCACGGATCCTCCTGGCAGAATGGTCCGGGTGGAGTGGCAGGAGGGCTGCCCACCCTCGCTCCACGTTGGACAGGTCGACCCCGGCGTTGGCGCACACGAACCCGTGCCTGGTCTCGGTCATGAGCAGGTCGCCCCGGCGTCGGATGACCCGGGTCGACTCGGCCTCCACGACTGCCGTCACCGCTCGCCGGTCGCCAGGGTCGACCGGCACGAGGCGGCCCTCGGCCTTGGAGACCACCTTCTGGGTGACGACGACGACGTCGCCGTCGGCCAGGTCGGCCCGGGCGGCGATGAGCTCGGCCAGGACGTCGCCGGGGCGGACCTCGGGCAGGCCCGTGACCGGGAGGATCGTGACCGGGCCCATCAGGGGCCGGTCGGCGACCCGGATGCCGGCACCGCCCCGGCCGTCACCACCAGGCGGGCCAGGGCGGCCGCCCGGGCCGGCGTGGCCATCACCGTCGGGGCCACGAGGCAGGCCATGCCCTCGGCCTCCACGGCCTCGGCCAGGCCGGCGTCGGCCTCGTCCACGACCAGGGTGGCGGCCAGCGGGGCGTAGAGCCGGGCCACGCCCACGACCGACGGCTCGTGCCCCAGCTCGGCCATCAAGCGGTCGGCGGGGCCCCTGATGGCTGCTCCGGCCACGATGGGGGAGATGGCCACGGCCCGCTCGCGGCGAGCGGAGACGGCGGCCCTTACGCTGGCCACGGCCAGGATGGGGCCGATCGAGACGATCGGGTTGGACGGGCAGATCACGAGCGGGTCGGCCGAAGCGATGGCTTCCAGGACCCCGGGCCCGGGGGCGGCTGACTCGGCCCCGGCGAAGCGGACGCCGGCCACCGCCACGGCGTGCCGCTGGCGCACGAAGTAGTCCTGGAAGGACACCTCCTCGCCGCCGGGCAGCGTCAGCCTGGTGCGCACGGGATCGTCGCTCATGGGCAGGAGCCGGGTGGGCACTTTCCAGGCCATGCCCACCTCGGCGGCGACGGCCGACAGCAGACCCCCCTCGGCCATGCGCTGGGTCCGGTAGAGGTGGGTGGCCAGGTCCCGGTCGCCCAGGCGGAACCACGTCTGGCCGCCATAGCGCCCCAGGGCCTCCATGGCGGCCCAGGTCTCGCCGGCCAGCCCCCAGCCGGTGTCGGGGTTCACGGCGCCGGCCAGGGTGTAGGTGACGGTGTCGAGGTCGGGGCTCACGTGCAGGCCGTGGAAGACCTCGTCGTCCCCGGTGTTGACCACCGCGCAGACCCCGGCGGGGTCGACCACGGCGGCCAGGCCCCGGAGGAAGCGGGCGGCGCCGACCCCTCCGGCCAGAGCTGTGATCATCGCCGGCGAGGGTAGTGGGCGCCGGGCGGGGCCTTGCCGGCCGCCGCGCCCCGGGCCGTCCGACGACGGGGGGCCGGCCCTGTGGCAGGCTCCTGCGGTGCCAGCGGGCAGGGACCAGGTCGGGCGGGGGGCGGCGGCCGGGGCTGCCCGGCTGGACGACGGGGGGCGCCTCAGGGTGGCGGTGGACGCCACACCGCTGCTCGGGACCAGGACCGGAGTGGCCGCGTTCTGCTCGGGGGCGCTGGCGGGGCTGGGGGCGAGGGGGGACTTGGAGGTCCGGGCCTACGCGCTGAGCTGGCGCCGCCGTCACGGCATCGTCGCCCAGCTCCCGCCCGGCGTGGAGGCGGTCCGCCGGCCGATGCCGGCCCGCCCCCTTCACCGGGCCTGGAGGCAGGCGCCGGCGCCGCCCATCGAGTGGCTCGTGGGGGCGGTGGACGTCGTGCACGGGACCAACTTCGTAGTGCCGCCGGCGAGACGGGCGGCCCAGATCGTGACCGTGCACGACCTGACGGCCATGAGGTTCCCCGAGATGTGCGAGCCGGCCAGCCTCACCTTCCCGGCCCAGGTGCGCCGCGCGGTGAGCCGGGGGGCCTGGGTCCACACCCCGTCGGTTTGGGTGGCCGACGAGGTGGTGGAGATGCTCGGCGTCGACCCGGCGCGTGTCCGGGCCGTCCACCACGGAGTCCCGCCGGTCGGGCTCGCTCCGGAGCGGGCCGCGGCGCGCGGGGCAGCCGGGGCGGAGCCGTGGGCGCGCGGGGCAGCCGGGGCGGAGCCGGTGGTGGGCGGGCCAGCCGGGGCGGGGCCGTGGGCGCGCGGGGGAGCCGGGGCGGGGCCGCCGGAGCGCGGGGCAGCCGGGGCGGGGACCGGACCGGTGGGGTCGCCCGGGACCCTCCCTCCCGGGACCCTCCCCAAGGGGGCCGGTCGCTACGTGCTGGCCCTCGGGACGGTCGAGCCCCGCAAGGACCTCGCCGGCCTGGTCCGGGCCTTCGACCTCCTCGCTCCCGGCCGCCCGGACGTGGCCTTGGTGCTGGCCGGCGCCGACGGCTGGGGGGCGGCGGTCCTCGGCGAGGCGATGGCCGCGTCGCCCTTCAGGGACCGGATCGCCCGTCTCGGCTACGTGCGCGCCGAGGTGCGGGACCGCCTCCTCGCCGGTGCGGCCGTGTTCGCCTACCCGTCGGTGTACGAGGGCTTCGGCTTCCCTCCCCTGGAGGCCATGGTCGCCGGGGTGCCGGTGGTGGCCACCCGCGCCGGCGCCCTCCCCGAGGTGGTGGGCGACGGGGGCGAGCTGGTGCCGGCCGGCGACCCCGCAGCCCTGGCCGACGCCCTGGCCCGGGTGCTGGACGACGAGCGAACCGCGGACGGCCTGGTGGCCCGGGGCCGGTGCCGGGCCGCCGGCTACCGCTGGGACCGGTGCGCCGAGGGGCTGGCCCGGCTGTACGGCGATGCCGTGGCCGACCGCCGGAGCTAGCCGGGTGCGGGTAGGGCTGGCGGTGGAGCAGCTCCGCCGGAGGGTGCCCGGCGGGATCGGGACGTATGCGCTGGGGCTGCTCCAGGGCTTGGCGGCGCTGGGGCACGAGGCTCCCGATGTGACGCTCCTCGCCAGCCGGGCGGCGAGGCGCCCCGACCCCCTGGCCCACCTCGGTTTCCCCGTACGCACCTCGATGCTGCCGCCGGCGCTGCTGACCCGGGCGTGGGACGCGGGCCTGGGGCCGGCGCTCGGGGCCAGAGGTGGAGGGGCTGGGCTGGACGTGGTCCATGCCGTCTCCCTGGCTGCTCCGGCCGGCGGAGCGACCCCGCTCGTCGTGTGCGTCCACGATGTCGCGTGGCGGTCGCTTCCCGGCGCCCTGCCTCCCCGGGGGCGGCGCTGGCACGAGGCAGCCCTCCGCCGGGCCC
>JBOGGR010000076.1:0-10721 GCA_050744025.1 Acidimicrobiales bacterium | reverse complement strand
GCTCGGCGGCGGGACCTCCCCGGCCGGCCGGGGAGGCCGGGACCGGCGCAGCGGCCGGGGCGGGCGCAGCGGGGGACCCCGCCCTCGGGGCAGGTGGGACGGCGCGCGAGAGCACCTTGCGGCGGCGGACCACCCTGGTGCTGTACGCGGCCAGGCAGGCCAGGACCACCGTGTAGCCGGCGTCCACGTAACCGCTCACGGCGTCACGACCACCTCGCGCTCGCCCACGACGGGCGCGGCCGGGGCGGGCGCGGCCTCGGCCAGGCGCTCCTCGATGGCCAGGGCGAGCCCCTCGTCCTCCATGCGGTCCTCCAGGGCCGCGACCCGGTAGCGGTGGGCCAGCAGCCAGCCGTACGCGAGGGTGAAGGCCACGAATCCGATCAGGAGGGTCCAGGCCATGCTCCCGTGGACGTGGACCTGCTTCTCTGGGTCGAGGACCGTGCCGGTCTGGTGGAGGGTCCGCCACCAGTAGACGGAGAGGTAGCTGATCGGGACGTCGGCGAAGGCGAAGATGGCGGCGACCGCCGACCGCTTGGCCCTGGCGTCGGGGTCGGAGGGCACCCTGCGGAGGGCGAGGTACCCGAGGTACAGGACGAAGAGCAGGGCGGTCGAGGTGAGCCGGGCGCCCCACGTCCACCACACCCCCCAGGTGGCCTTGCCCCAGATCGACCCCGAGATGAGCGTGAGCCCGCAGAAGACGACCCCGATCTCCGCCGAGGCAGCGGCCAGCCGGTCCCAGACCCGGGAGCGGCTCCGCCGCCACAGGTACAGCAGGCTGGCAGCGGCGGTCACGCCGAAGGCCAGGTAGGCGACCCAGGCCACGGGCGGGTGGATGTAGAGGAGCCGCACCTGCTCACCGAGGTGCTCGTCGGGGGGCGTCACCCAGAGGCCGAGCCACACCGTGGCGACCAGCCCGGCCAGGGCGGCGAGGCCCAGCCCCCGGCGAGCGGCGGAAGCGGTGACTGCCGGGGAACGGCCGGTCGATCTCATGACTCCTCCAGCAGCGGGCCGAAGGCGACGACCCCCAGGGCTACGTAGACGATCGCGAACACGGCGAGCAGCCGCAGCCAGGGCTGGCCATCCGCGGGCCGCCCTGCCAACCCGGCCTCCCACGCCTTGGTGGCCGCCAGCAGGACGGGCGCCACGACGGGCAGGAGCAGGAGGGGCAGCAGGGTCTCCCGGACCCGGAGGCTGGCGGCCATGATCCCGTAGGCCGTGCCGGCCGCGGCCAGCCCGACGGTGGCCGCCACGCACGTACCGACGAGGAGGAGGGCTCCGGACAGGTGCGCGCCGTAGAGGACGACCACCCCGGCGGCCAGGAGCGCCTCCAGGGCCACCAGCTGGAGCGCCACCGCCGAGGCCTTCCCGAGGAAGATGCCCGCCGGGTCGAGGCCCGAGAGTCGCAGCCCGTCCCGGGCCGAGTCGGATGCCTCGATGGCGAAGCTGCGCTCCACCGCGAGGACGGACGAGAACAGGACCGCCACCCAGAAGAGGCCGGGAGCGACCACGGAGAGGACCCGCTCCTGCGGGTCGAGGGCGAAGGCGAACAGGACCAGCACGAGGAGGGCGAACGGGGCGATCTGGTTGGTGGCCACCCTGGAGTGGAGCTCCACCCGCAGGTCCTTGCCCGCCACCAGCACGGCGTCACGCCACATGCACCGGCTCCTCGCCCCTGGCGGCTGCGCCGCCCATCCGCACCGCCTGGCCCATCACGAGCATCTCCGCGACCTCGACTGGCGCCGCCTCGACCGGGGCGACCTCGACCGGCGCCGCCTCGATGCGGCCGCCGGTCATGGTCACGGCCCGGTCGGCCAGGGGGCGAGCCCGGTCGGCCTCGTGCGACGCCAGGAGGACCGTGACCCCGTCCGCCACCGCCTCCCGCACGACGTCGTCGAGCAGGTCCCGTCCCCCGGCGTCCAGGCCGGCGTGGGGCTCGTCGAGCAGCCACAGCTCGGGACGGCGGGCCAGGAGCACGGCCAGGGCGACCCGCCGGCGCTGACCGGCCGAGAGCCTGGCCACCCGGGTCCGCCGCAGTCGCCCCACCAGGCCGACACGGGCCATGGCGGCGTCCACCCCGGCCGGAGAGGCGCCGGACGCCCGGACGGCGAAGCGCACGTTGTCGACCGCGGTCAGCTCGTCGTACAAGAAGGTGGCGTGGCCGACCAGGGCGACCCGGCGGCGTACGGCCCGGGGCTGGCGGAGCAGGTCGTGGCCGAGGACGACGGCCTCCCCCGAGGAGACGGGCAGGAGGCCGGCGCAGGCCCGCAGCAGGCTGGTCTTGCCCGCCCCGTTGGGCCCCTGCACCAGCACCACCTCGCCCCTGCCGACGTCCAGGTCCACCCCGGCCAGGGCCGGGAAGGACCCGATCAGGGCCAGGGCGTCACGAAGGTGGACGGCAGGGGGCATGGCGATCTCAACGGGCAATCGTAGGGGGGGGTCGGCCGCGACTTCCATGCGGGACCGCCGGCCCGACCACCGGACCGACCGGCCCGACTGGGCGGACTGCCGGGCGGACTGCCGGTCCGACTGGCGACCGGACCGGCGGCGACGACTGGGACCGGACCGGCGGCCGGACCGGCGACCCGACCGGCCCGGACCAGGCCGTCTGCCTGAGGAGCCCGCCCCCGGCCACGGTAGCCTCGGGCTGGATGAGTCTGCGGCGGAGCATGGCGGTGGCCGGCCGGCTCCTCGTGGGCGCCGGGGTCCTGATCCTCCTCTTCGTCGCCTACCAGCTCTACGGCACGAACCTGTCGGCCTCGAGGAGCCAGCAGGCCCTCCGCCACCAGCTCGCCCGGGAGCTCCGGGCCTCCCCGCCGGCCACGGCGCCGGCGAGCCCCGGGGGGGCGGGATCGGAGGCGTCGGGCCCGGGAACGACAGCGACCACGGGGTCCCGGGGGCCGGAGGCGGCCGGGACGGCACCCACCGGGGACCGGAGCCCGGACGTCGGACCGCCCCCGCCGCCCCAGGGGGATGCCCTGGCCATCATCAAGATCCCGAGGATCGAGGTGGACAAGGCCGTCGTCCAGGGCGTGGCCGAGGGCGACCTCCGCAAGGGGCCGGGGCACTACCCCGGGACCTCCCTGCCCGGCCAGCCCGGCAACGCCGCCATCGCCGGGCACCGCACGACCTACGGGGCCCCGTTCTTCCGGCTCAACGAGCTCGGTCCCGGCGACCTCATCCTCGTCACCACCGAGCAGGGGGCGTTCCGGTACCGGGTGACCAGGTCGATGGTCGTCTCCCCCAGCGACGTCGCGGTGCTCGGCCCCACCAGGGGGGCCACGCTGACCCTCACCACCTGCAACCCGCGCTACAGCGCCGCACAGCGCCTGGTGGTGCAGGCGGCCCTCGTCGGCCGGGCGGCGCCGCCGTCCGCCATCCCTGCTGCCAGCGGCCAGGCCCCAGCCGGGGCCGGTCGGGATGGGGTCGGGACAGGCCGTGGGGGGCCCTCCGACAACCCGACCCTCTCGGTCCCGGACGCGGCCCCAGCCACCGGCCTGGCCGGGGGCCAGGGCGGGTGGGTCCCGTCCCTCCTGTGGGGCATGGCCCTCCTCCTCGCCGGCGCCCTCGTGTGGCTGCTCAGCCGGCGCTGGGGCCGTCACGGCGAAGGCCGCCGGTGGCTGGCCTACCTGGCCGGCGCCCCGGTGTGCGTGGCCCTGCTCTTCGTGTTCTTCCAGAGCGTCAGCGTCCTCCTGCCGGCCAGCCTCTGACGGGCTACGCGGCGCCGGCGGCAGGCAGGTGCACCCGGCGGACCCCCGCCGCGGCAGCGAGATCGAGCAGGTCGTGGTCGGTCGGCTCGGCCTCGTCCAGCAGGACGGGGACCACGGTGACGCCCGTGGCCCGCACCAGGTCGGCCCGCCGGACGACCTTCGCGAGGTCGCCGTCGTCGAGTCGCCACGACGCCTCGATGACGGCGAAGGCCTCCTCGCCGGTCCCCGGTAGCCGGCCCCGGGCCACGCAGTCGGCGCCGAGGAGGTCCGTCTACCGGCGGACGGGGCCCTCCCCCCTTGCCGCCGGCGGGCCGTCCCTCAGGAGATCCTGGTCGGCCTCGACCATCATCCCGACGAGCTCGGGGAGCTCGACCTTCCGGTGCCAGCCGAGCGCCGCCTCCGCCCGGGCCGGGTCACCCACCAGGAGGTCGACCTCGGCCGGCCGGATGTAGCGCTCGTCCACCTGGACATGATCCTGCCAGTCCAGCCCGGCGTGGCTGAAGGCGAGCTGGCAGAACTCCCGTACCGAATGGGTCTGACCCGTGGCCACCACGTAGTCGCCCGGCTGGTCCTGCTGGACCATCAGCCACATGGCCCGGACATAGTCGGCGGCATAGCCCCAGTCCCGCTGGGCGTCCAGGTTCCCAAGCGCCAGGTGGGTGTCCAGGCCGGCGGCGATGCGGGCCACCCCGTGCGTGATCTTGCGGGTGACGAACTCGAGCCCCCGCCGCTCGCTCTCGTGGTTGAACAGGATCCCCGACGACGCATGGAGGCCGTAGCTCTCCCGGTAGTTGACGGTGATCCAGTGGCCGTACACCTTGGCCACGCCGTAGGGGCTGCGGGGATAGAAGGGCGTGGTCTCTCGCTGGGGGACCTCGTGCACCTTGCCGAACATCTCCGACGAGCTGGCCTGGTAGAAGCGGATCTCCGGGTCCACGATCCGGATGGCGTCCAGCACCCGTGTCACCCCGAGGGCCGTCGTCTCCCCGGTCAGCACCGGCTGGCTCCAGGACGTCTGCACGAAGGACTGGGCCGCCAGGTTGTACACCTCGGTGGGCCGGTGCTCGCGAAGGAGGTTGATCATCGAGACCTCGTCCAGGAGGTCGCCGGCGACGAGGGTCAGCCGGTCCTGGATGCGGGCGATGCGCTCGAAGTTGACGGTGCTGCTGCGCCGCAGCATCCCGACCACCTCGTAGTCCTGGTCGAGGAGGAACTCGGCCAGGTAGGACCCGTCCTGTCCGGTGATTCCGGTGATCAGCGCACGCTTGGGCATTGGTTCGTTGTACTCCCCGCCCGCAGGTCCTGTCTGCTAAGCCAGTTGGCACATGTCGGACCAACTCGGGCGTCGTGTGGCCCGGCTCCGGGGTGACCGGGGATGGACCCAGCAGGATCTGGCCGAGAGACTCGGCATCTCCCGCGTCGCGGTGTCGCACCTCGAAGCCGGGATGAGTGTCCCGGGCGAGCGCACTGTCGCACTGCTCGCGGGGCTGTTCAAGATGGAGCCCCACGACCTCGTCTCGGGCACCTCGTACCCGCTGGCCAAGGCCGAGCGGCTCCCGCTGGTGGCCTGCCTCTACACCGAGGTCGAGCTCCAGCTCCGGCTCCTAGCCTCCGACCTGGCCTGGGTGTCCAAGCTGGCCGCCGAAGGCGGGGACCGGCCGGCGCTGACCCGAGCCGTTGCCAGCACCTGGCGGCCTCGCCTGCTGGTCCTCCTCCGGACCAGGGCGGTTGCCGAGGAGCGAGATGCCCTGCACGCCGCCATGCTGTCGCTCCAGGACCGGCCTACGACCAGGTCCAGACGATGAAGGAGCGACTCCGACCCTCCCGTTGAACGGCACAGTCGCAGTGGACGGGCTGGAGGGCGGCAGCAGAACCATCTTCGTGGACAACCTCGACCGCACCTGCCGGGTGCCCGACGAGGTGCTCGCCGACGCCCAGGGACGAGGGTCTGTCCTCGGCTTCGCCCAGCTGATCATGACCTGAGGCAGCCCCAGCCTGGTCGGGGTCACGCTCGTCGCTGGTACTTGCTAGCCAGATATTCGTCCACCCAGGCACCCGTACTGCGCCACTGGCCATCCGGCCCCTTTTGCGCCCGGAGCCGTCCACGTTCGATCGCCGCTCGCAGGGCGAACACGCTCCGGTCCTGCGTTGCGAGCGCAGCCAAGGGGACAAGCCGGCGGGGACCGGCCACGGCCGGCACCACGAAGCGGTAGAGGTTGTCGGTTACGGCCCGGGCGATCAACTCGCCGAGCGGACCGGGGTCGCCAGCGTCCGACCTCCGGAGGGCACGCAGGTACCTGTTGCGGTCCCGCGTGTAGATGACGGCCGGCGGGTACCCGAGGCGTACCAGCAGCAAGTTGAGGACCAGGCGCCCCGTGCGCCCGTTGCCATCCAGGAACGGGTGGATCCCCTCGAAGATCCCGTGAGAGGCGGCGATGGACTCGACCTGGTTCTCGACGGAGCGGAGAGAGGAGAGAGACGTCAACCAATCTGCCATGGCCGCCTCGACCTCGACCCAGGAAGGAGGAACCAGACCGCCGGGGAAGGGTTGGATGTCATGCTGTCGGAACCCACCCGGTCCTTCCCGCGCCGTGGCGCTCGGGTGAGGCGCCACCCCCCATACCGGTCCCAGCGCCAGGCGGTGGATATGGCGAACCTCGGTCAGGGTAACCAAGGCTTCGGATTCCCACTCGCCAGAGTCGAGTGCCTGGCCGTAGACCCACCTTGCCGCATCGGCGTAGCTCTTCACCTCCATGTACTCGCGAAGCTCCTTGTTCCCGACCGCCCGGCCTTCGGCGAGAAGCTCCTCGACCTGCTGCATGACCAGCGTGTTGCCCTCGAGAGCCGTGGAGTGGTGCGCCTCCTGATACCAGATCGAGGTCCAGATGCCTTCGGCCTCGGTGGGGGAGGGCAGGCCCCCCATGCGACTGCGGAGCTCGGCCACAGCCTCCTCCAGCCGTCGGTGCACGAGCCGCCGGGAGGGGCGCCCCGGTCTAGAAGTGTTGTGCTCCACTGATGGGAAGCGTAACACAACAACCTTGGTCCAGGTTGTCGTGTTCAAGTTCTCGTTGGAGGGTCTCGACAAGTCTGTTCCTGTTCGGGGACCCGGAGGCTACGACGCCGCGCCGCAGCGGTGGCAGGTCGCCGCGCATCCCCCCGCCGCCTACCTCCCGGTCCAGCGAGGCTGGCGCTTCTCGGCAAAGGCTGCGATGCCCTCGCGGGCATCCTCGGTCTCGGAGGTCACCGTGAGCAGGGCGTGCAGATGGGCGAGGGCGGGAGCGGCAGCCTGGTCCCACACCTCGTAGAACGAGTCCCGGCCGATGCGCATGACCCCCGGCGCCTTGGCAGCCAGGGCAGCCGCCAGCTCGTCGACCTCCCCGTCCAGCTCGCCAGCCGGGACGACCCTCGTCACGAAGCCGATGCGTGCGGCCTCCTCCGCTCCCACCCTCCGGCCGGTCAGCATCAGCTCGAGGGCCTTCTTAGGAGGCATGGAGCGCGTCAGGGGCACGGTGATCATGTAGGGCCACAGGCCGACGTCGATCTCGGGCGAGCCGAAGACGGCGTCGTCGGCCGCGACGACCAGGTCGCAGGCCAGGGCCAGGCCGAATCCCCCGGCCAACGCGTAGCCCCGCACCCGGGCGATCGTCGGCTTGCCCAGGCCCCACAGCTCCTGGAACAGGGCCGCCAGGCCGCCCCGGGCCTCGTGGAGCCCGAGGAACGAGGCGCCCGGAGCGGCGGTCCCGGGCGCCGCTCCCGGGGGCGGGGTGGTCCCGGGCGCCGGCCCGGGGGACGCCATCCCGGCCAGGTCGGCCCCGGCGCAGAACGCCCTGTCGCCCGCTCCGGTCAGCACGAGCACCCGCACCGCCGGGTCGGACCTCGCCCGGCTCACCGCGTCCCGAAGGCCGGCCACCACATCCCACGACATGGCGTTGCGCCGCTCCGGCCGGTTGATGGTGACGCGGGCCACCCCGCCGGCGACGTGGTACAGGACCTCGCCGCCGTCAGTGGCCCGGTCCCCGGGCAGCCCGGCGCCGGCCTCCCCCGTCCCCTCGCTCCACGTGTCACCCACCCCGGCGACGGTAGCGTCAGGTGCGCATGGCTTTCACCCTCATCGCCCTGGCGGTCGGATTGGCCATCGGGCTGGCTTCGGGCGGCCGGCTCGCCAACGCCGGCCGCCGGTCCGTCCAGGCCCTGGCGCTGCTGGGCCTTGGCATCGTCGCCGAGGTGCTGGCCGCCGTCCTCGGGGGGGTTGCCGGCACAGCCCTCACAGTCTGCGCCTACGCCCTCCTCCTGGCCTTCGCCCTCGCCAACCTCGTGCTGGTGGGCATGGGCCTGGTCGTGGTCGGCCTCGCGCTCAACGCCCTGGTCATCGTGGTCGACGGCGGCATGCCCGTGGAGGGGCCGGCGGCCGTGGCGGCCGGGATCGCCACCCCGGCACAGGTCTCCCGCCTCGCCCACCTCGGGCCGGACCTGCGGCCGGTGGGCGACGGCCGCCACCACCTGGCCGGGCCCGGTGACCGGCTCCGGCCCCTGGACGACCGATTGCCGCTGGGACCGTTGGGCGAGGTGCTGTCGTTCGGGGACCTGGTCCTCGCCGTGGGCCTGGTCGACGTGGCCGCCCACCTGACCCGCCCGCTCCGCCGCCCGGCCCGCGCCGGCAGGCGCCTCCAGGGCAGGGAGCGGGCCCCCGCCCTGGTGGGCGGATCGACCCGGGAGCCCCCGCCATCGCCACCGTAGCCATCGTGTCGTTCCGCCTGGGCGGGTTCGACGGAGTCTCGGTGGAGGCGGCCAAGTGGACCTGGGCACTGGAGCAGCTGGGCCACCGGGTCATCACCGTCGCCGGGTCCGGCCCGGTCGACCGTCGGCTCCCGGGCCTGGCCTGGGACGCGGGCGAGCCCCCGACCCGGGGCGAGGTCGAGGACGCCCTGGCTCCCGCCGACCTCGTGGTGGCCGAGAACATGTGCTCGCTGCCGCTCAACCCGCCTGCCAGCGCGGCCGTGGCCGGGGCACTGCGGGGCCGGCCTGCCGTGCTGCGCCACCACGACCTGGCCTGGCAACGACCCGGCGGGAGAGGCGCCCCGCCGCCGCCCACCGACAGGGCCTGGGTGCACGTGACGATCAACGAGCTCTCCCGGCGCCAGCTCGCCCGGCGGGGGGTCGACGCCACCACGGTGTACAACGCATTCGACCCCGACCCCCCGCCCGGGGACCGGGGCGGCACCCGCCGGCGCCTGGGCGTGGCACCGGGCCGGCGCCTCGTCCTCCAGCCGACCCGCGCCATCCCCCGAAAGGCCGTGCCGGCCGGGCTCGCCCTGGCCGAGGCCCTGGACGCCGACTACTGGCTGCTGGGGCCGGCCGAGGAGGGCTTCGGCCCCGTCGTGGTGGCCGTGCTCGCCGGCGCCCGTGTGCCGGTCCACCGGGGCTGGCCCGGAGACGATGGCGGCGGCGCGCCCCGACAGGCGATCTCCGATGCCTACGCCGCCAGCGACGTGGTGGTGCTGCCGTCGACCTGGGAGGGGTTCGGCAACCCGGCCATCGAGTCGGCCGCCCACAGGCGGCCGCTGGCCATCGGGCCGTACCCGGTTGCGGCCGAGCTGGCCAGCTTCGGCTTCCGGTGGTTCGGGGTGGACGAGCCCGGCCGACTGGCAGCCTGGCTGGCCGCCGGCCCCGGCTCGGGGCCCGAGCTGGTCGACCACAACCAGGCCGTCGCCCGCCGCCACTTCTCCCTGGCCGACCTCCCGGCCCGCCTGGCCCCCCTGCTCCCTCGCCGTCCTACTGGCAGACCGGGACGATCTGGTAGTGGGCACGGCGGATCCCCTCGATGATGGCAGGCAGGGCCGCCACTGTCTGGGCCCGGTCGCCGCCGCCGTCGTGGAGGAGGATGACCGCCCCGGGCACGAGGGCGGACAGGACCCGCCGGGCTATGACAGCGGCGCCGGGGCGCTGGTAGTCAGAGGGGTCGATGCTCCAGAGCATCTCGACCAGGTCCCGCCGGCCGAGCCCGGAGGCGACGGCAGCATCGGTGGAGCCGTATGGGGGCCGCAGGCAGGTGACGGGGTGGCCGAGGACACCCTGGAGGAGACGGGTGGTCCTGTCCACCTCGGAGGCGAAGGCCTGAGGGCTCACCTGCGCGAGGGGCGGGTGGTCCCAGGTGTGGTTCTGGAGCCCGAAGCCGTCGGCCACCTCCTGGCGGAGGATCCCGTGGTAAGCCTGCCCCTCCCTCCCGATGATCGAGAAGGTGGCGGGGACGTGGTACCGCAGGAGGGTGTCCAGGATCGCCGGGGTGTAGGGGGACGGGCCGTCGTCGAAGGTGAGGGCCACCACCCGGGCCCGCGGCCCGTACCCCGAGGCCGGCACCTGGTTGACGTAGTAGGCGGAGAGGCCAGAGGCCGGCACCGGGGGGCGCGGCGTGGAGACGAGGACCCAGTACCCGTGCCCGTCCGGCGTCACGGCGATGCCCACGACCGGAGCCGGCAGGAACGCCCCCGCCGTCGACCCGTGGAACGTGGCGTCGCCGTAGGTGAACACGCCGCCGTCGCTGGCAGCGATCCAGTACCCCCGGCCGTCGGGGGTGGCCGCGATGGCGACGACCGGATGGCCGAGAGGAAGCCGTTCCGCCGAGCCGTACGACCGGGCGTCCCCGTAGGGGAGCACGGCGCCGTCGCTGGCCGCCAGCCAGTACCCCCTGCCGTCGGGGGTCCGGGCGATGCCCGCCATCGCGCCGAGGAACGGGGTCGCCCCGGCCGAGCCGTAGAAGCGGGCGTCGCCGTAGGTGAACACGCCGCCGTCCGCTGCCGCCAGCCAGTAGCCCCGGCCGTCGGGGGTGGCGGCCATGGCGACGACGGGCGCGGCCGTGTGGTCGCCGGGCGACCCGTAGAAGCTGGCGTCGCCGTAGGCCAGCGGTGGCGTGGCGGGAGAGGCGCGGCCGCTGACGGAGGTCGATGCTGCCGCCAGCTGGGCCGGGGCGACGGCCGCCACCGCTGGCGTGCCTGCCGTCGCCGGCCCGGCCCCGAG
>JBOGGR010000075.1:0-5450 GCA_050744025.1 Acidimicrobiales bacterium | reverse complement strand
CCGACCCCGACAGCCCGGTGAAGACGATCAGGCGGTCGCGGGGAAGCTCCAGCGAGAGGTTCCGCAGGTTGTGCTCACGGGCCCCCCGGATGACCAGCTGGTCCGACACCGGGCCGAGGATACCGGGACCGGGGGCGCGGCCGGGACACCCTCCCCCGGGTCGCCGCCCCCCCGCCGAACCCGTCCGGCGCCTACGGGACGAGGACGGCTCGACCCCGCACGCGGCCCTGGTCCAGGTCGGCCAGGGCGTCCCGGAAAGCATCCAGGGGGTATCGCGTCGTGTGCAGCCTCACGCTGCCCCGGCCGGCCAGGACCATCAGCTCCACCAGGTCGGTGTACGTGCCGACCAGGTTGCCTACCACGTTGATCTCGGCCGAGATGATGTCGATGGTGGGGAGCTCGACCGTCCCGCCGTAGCCGATCGCGAAGTAGCTCCCGGCCCGGCTCAGCATGGCTGGGCCCGACCGCTCGGTCCCGGCTTCCCCCACGAAGTCGAGCACGACCTCCGCGCCGCGGCCGCCCGTGACCTCCCGGACCGCCCCGACCTCCTGGCCGTCGGCCACCACCGTGTGGTCGGCCCCCAGCGACCGGGCCAGCTCCAGCGCCTCCGGCGAGCGGTCCACCACCACCACCTCGGCGGCGGTCAGCGCCCGCACGGCCTGGATGCCGATATGGCCGAGGCCGCCTGCCCCTATGACCACCACCCGGGTGCCGGGGTGGAGCAGGGCAGCCGCCTTGCGGGCGGCGTGGTACGCGGTCAGCCCGGCGTCGGCCAGGGCGGCCACGTCGGCGGGGGCCAGGCTCGTCTCCAACGGCACCACGGCCCTCGCATTCGTGAGGAGCAGCTCGGCGAAGCCTCCGTCGGCGCTGATGCCGGGGAACGAGGAGGAGGCGCAGTGCATGTCGTCCCCGGCGCGGCAGGCCAGGCAGAGCCCGCAGGTCACGAGCGGGTGGACGATCACGGGGTCGCCCACTGCCACGTTCTCGACCGCCGGGCCCACCTCGTGGACCCAGCCGGCGTTCTCGTGGCCGAGCGTGTACGGAAGCGTCACGCCCGACTTCTCCCGCCACTGGCCCTCGACGATGTGGAGGTCCGTCCGGCACAGGCCTGCCCCGCCGACGCGGACGACGACGTCCATGGGCCGGGAGACCGTCGGCTCCGGCCCCTCCTCCACCACGGGCGTCTGGTGGTAGGCGTGCAGCCGGACGGCTCTCACGCTGCCCCTCCTCGGCGGCTAGCGCCCCCGCCCACCGGCGCGACCTGGGGCGCGGCCCCGGGCACCTCCCCGGGCCCCGCCGTGAGGCCCGCCAGCGCAGGGCCCTTCCCCGCCTCGCCGCCGGGGCCGTACCGGGTGGCGAGGAGCCCCCGGCACAGGCTGGCGTTGCCCTCGATGCTCACCCTCACGGCCCGGCCCCGGCGCAGGGCGGTCGGGACCCCGGCCGGCGCCACCGGCCGGCCCTCCTCGTCCAGAAGGAACGGCGCCTCGGGCGACGAGTCGATTCCCAGCTCCCGCCGGCGATGGAGGTAGGCGTCCGTGTCGGGGCCCGGGGGCAGGTCGGCCACCTGCAGCTGCTCCGGCCGCCCCGCATCCCCGGGCTGGCGCCCCGCCGCTGCCGCGATGGACCGGCACAGCCGGTCCTGGCGGGCGAGGAGGGCCTTGCGGCGGAAGGTGGCCCTCAGGTCCTCGAGGCCGCCGTCGGCCAGTCCGGGGAAGCTGGCGGCGAACCCACGGCCCTCCGCCAGCCCGGCGCTGATCTCGTCTGCGGCGAAGTGGTCGACCAGCCGCACCCGGGCCCGCCGAACGCCGGGCATCCGGGCGATCGCCGCCTCGGCGTCCGCCGCCATGAGCCAGGCGAAGCCGGGCGCGCACCAGTACGTGGGAAGGCGCAGGGCCAGCTCCACCGTCTCTCCCTCGACCCTCAGGTCGGCCACGAAGCCGAGCCCGGTGATCGGCTCGTCGAGCTCGGGGTCCCGCACGCCGGCCAGGGCGTCGAGGACGCCGGTCGCCGTGGGCAGATCGGCCATCGGGGCGCTGGCGGGCGCCCGGGCGCCGGTCCGGCCGGCCGCGCTCATCGCAGCCCGACGGCGGGCCTCTCGGCCACCTCCGGGCCCGTGGTCGAGGGAGCCGCGGCGGAGGCCCAGGCCGGCACCTCCAGGCCGTAGAGGCGGGCCGCGTTGCCCCCCAGGATCTTGCGCTTGATGTCCGGCGTGAGCTGCGTGTACTCGCTCGCCAGGTCGGCGGGGATCTGGAAGTCGACCAGTGCCTCTACCAGCCACTTGGGCTGCCAGATGGCGTAGTCGCTGGCGAACAGGATGCGGTCCTCGCCCAGCCAGTAGAGGAGCTCTCCCAGCCACTGCCCGAACTGCCGGGGCCGCGTGAAGATGAACGGCATGACCACGGCCAGGCCGGCGTACACGTTCGGCTCCTGCACGCCGATCCAGCAGAAGTCCTCCAGCCGGGGAAGCCCGCAGTGCTCGACGATGAAGTTGAGCCCGGGGAAGGCGGTGGCGGCGTGGTCCACGTCGGCCACGTCGAAGGCGTCCCGGTTGAGGGGCCAGATTGTCGGTCCCTTGTGCACGTGGATGTTCCGCACCCCCAGCTCCTCGCACTTCTCGAAGTACCGGAGGGCGAAGGGGTCGTCAAGCTTCCAGCCCTTCGAGTCGCCCTTCCACTCGGCCGTGTAGAGCTTCACCCCCGAGAGGCCCCATCGGGCCACCAGGGCCTCGAAGGCCTCCAGGCCCCGCTCGCCGTCCCTCGGGTCGAAGGCCCCGTTGAGCACGAACCGGTCGGGGTGCCTCTCCTTGAGGGCCCCGTCCGCCTCCGTGGTGTTGAAGCCGTTCCGGTAGAAGTCGGTCAGGTACGTGGGCTGGAAGATGGCCACGTCCACGTAGCCGATGTCGAACAGGTCGTGCAGGAGAGCCTCCTCCGAGTACCTCTGGAACGTCTCGAGCGGCCAGACGTACTCGGGCGGGCTCAGGTTGCGGTGGTAGTCGTAGAAGCACTCGATGAAGCCCTTGCCGTACTTGTTGGCCTGGTTCTCGGGGCTGGCATCCCAGAAGTGCACGTGGCCGTCCACCACGTAGTACCGCTCGCCGTCCTTCTCGTACACGTCCGTCCCCCTTGCGCCTCGCTGACGTGGCCCTGCGTCACGCTCCTCGCCCAGTATGTCCCCCTGGCCGGCCCCGTGCCCGCCGGCCTCGCTCCGCTCAGCCACCCCACCCCCGGCGGCCTCGCTCCGCTCAGCCGACCTGGCGCATCTCGGCCTTGAGGTCCCCGATCTCGTCCCGGAGCCGGGCGGCGTACTCGAAGCGGAGCTCGGTCGCTGCCTGGTGCATCTCCTCCTCCAGGGTCCGGATGAGGCGGGTCAGCTCCTCCTGGGGCAGCTCGGCGAGGTCGCTGCGCACCTTGTCCCTCGCCCGGGAGCGGCGGTCCCGGCCCGGGACGGGCGCTCCCCCGGCCCCCTCCGGCCTCAGGTGGGCCAGGATGTCGGTGACGGCCTTGCGGATGGTCTGGGGGTCGATGCCGTGCTCGGCGTTGTAGGCCTGCTGCACGGCCCGGCGGCGCTGGGTCTCCGAGATGGCCCGCTGCATCGAGTCGGTGACCGTGTCGGCGTACATCACCACCTGGCCGTCCACGTTGCGGGCGGCCCGGCCCATGGTCTGGATGAGCGAGGTCCCGCTGCGCAGGAAGCCCTCCTTGTCGGCGTCCAGGATGGCGACCAGTGACACCTCCGGGAGGTCCAGGCCCTCGCGCAGCAGGTTGATCCCGACCAGCACGTCGAACTCCCCGAGCCGCAGGTCCCTGATGATCTCTATGCGCTGGATGGTGTCGACGTTGGAGTGCAGGTAGCGGACCCGGAGGCCCAGCTCCAGCAGGTAGTCGGTGAGGTCCTCGGCCATCTTCTTCGTGAGCGTGGTGACGAGGATGCGGTCCCCCTTGGCCACCCGCTCGTTGACGGCCTCGACCAGGTCGTCTATCTGGCCCCTGGTCGGCTTGACGATGACCTCGGGGTCGACGAGGCCGGTGGGGCGGACGATCTGCTCCACCACCTGGGTCGACTGGGCGATCTCGTAGGGCGACGGCGTGGCCGACAGGAAGACGCACTGGTTGACCCGCTCGTAGAACTCGTCGAAGCGCAGCGGCCGGTTGTCCAGGGCGGACGGGAGCCGGAACCCGTGCTCCACCAGCGTGTCCTTGCGGGACCGGTCGCCCTCGTACTGCCCGTGGAGCTGGGGCACGCTGACGTGGCTCTCGTCGACGACGACGAGGAAGTCGTCGGGGAAGAAGTCGAGCAGCGTGAACGGGGGCTCCCCCGGGGCGCGCCCGTCGATGTGGCGGCTGTAGTTCTCGATGCCGTTGCACACCCCGACCTCGGCCAGCATCTCCAGGTCGTACTGGGTGCGCATCCGGAGCCGCTGCGCCTCCAGCAGCTTGCCCTCGGCCTCGAAGAACTGGAGCCGCTCCTGCAGCTCGACCTCTATCCCTGCGACCGCCCGCCGCATCCGCTCGTCGCCGGCCACGTAATGCGTCGCCGGGAACACCACCAGCTCGTCCAGCTCCTCCAGCTGCTCGCCCGTGAGCAGGTCGACCCTGGTGATGCGCTCGACCTCGTCCCCGAACAGCTCGATCCGCACCCCCGTCTCCTCGTAGGCGGGATGGACCTCGATGGTGTCGCCCCTCACCCGGAACTTGCCCCGGGCCAGGTTGAGGTCGTTGCGCTCGTAATGGGTGTCCACCAGCCTGGCCAGTATCGACCGCTGGTCGGCCTCCTCCCCCCGGCGCAGGACCAGCATGTGCCGGGAGTACTCCTCCGGCGAGCCCATGCCGTATATGCAGGAGACCGAGGCCACCACTATCACGTCCCTGCGGGTGAGGAGGGCGGCGGTGGCGGAGTGCCGGAGGCGGTCGATCTCGTCGTTGATGGACGAGTCCTTCTCTATGTAGGTGTCGCTCGACGCGATGTAGGCCTCGGGCTGGTAGTAGTCGTAGTAGGAGACGAAGTACTCGACCCGGTTCTGCGGGAAGAACTCCCGGAACTCGTTGGCCAGCTGGGCCGCCAGCGACTTGTTGGGGGCCATGACGAGCGTGGGCCGCTGCACCGCCTGGATGGTCCAGGCGATGGTGGCGGACTTGCCGCTCCCGGTGATGCCCAGCAGGGTCTGGAACCGGTCGCCCCGCCTGACCCCTTCGGCCAGCTGCTCGATGGCCCTCGGCTGGTCGCCGGCCGGCTGGAACTCGGAGACGACCTGGAACGGCGGCACCCGCCACAGGCTACTGGCCCCCTGCGCGCCTCGGCCGCCTCCTGGAAATGGGCCGGGGTGCCTCCCAGTCCTGTGCCCACTCCCGCCCCCGATCGAACCCGGGCGCCCCCTCGAGCGTCCATGTGGACATGCGGAGCGTGAGCCGGAGGCGCGCGCTGGAAGCAGCGGCGGCCGCCACGGCCGTGGC
>JBOGGR010000074.1:0-1945 GCA_050744025.1 Acidimicrobiales bacterium | reverse complement strand
CGCCGAGCTCGGACCATGCCCCCGACCCGAGGAAGAGGTTCTGGTTGGTGGCGAACAGGTCGTGCACGAAGCCGGGGCAGGTGGCCTCGCCGCTCATGACGGCCCCTCCGACCCGGTCGTTGCGCTCCAGGACGAGGGGACGCAGGCCGGCCCTGGCCAGGTAGGCGGCCGCCACCAGGCCGTTGTGCCCGGCCCCGACGACGACCACGTCGGGGGACGGTGGGCGCGAGGTCACGACGCTGGGCGCGGCCCGGGCGGGCGACTTGACATCTGATCAAGTTTATACCACGATGCCGGGGCAGCCACGAGGAAGGTAGGGCACCGATGTTTGCTTCCGGTCGTCGCCAAAGGGGGGGCCTGGCGCTGGTGCTGGCCGCGCTGGCACTGGTGCTGGCGGCATGCGGGTCGGGCTCGGGCTCCGGCACCACGACCACGGCGGCCGCCAGCTCCTCCTCGACCACTGCCAGCTCCGGGTCGTCGACCACCGCCAGCTCGGGGTCCTCCACCACCAGCGGCGGCACCAGCTCCAAGGGGCCGATCATCATCGGGGCGGTGATCGACGAGTCGAACTACATGAAGAGCTTCGACGACCCTGCGCTGTACGCGGCGGAGATCGAGGCCAAGAAGATCAACTCGCAAGGTGGCGTGGGCGGCCGCCAGATCGAGTTCAAGGTCTACAACGACAAGCTCGACCCGTCGCTCACCAGGTCCGACGCCCTCGCCGCAGTGAGCGCCGGGGCCCAGATCCTGTGGGTCACCTGTGACGTCGACCTCGCCACGCCGGCGGTCCAGGTCGGCCTGTCCAAGCACCTGCTCACCGTGTCGCCGTGCATCGGGACGAACCAGATGGGCCCGGCCCGGTTCGGGCCGGCCGGCAAGCTGGCGTTCACCTTCGGCAACGCCCCCCAGAACGACGGCTCGGCGCTGGCCCGGCTGCTGCTGGCCCACGGCTGGAAGACGGCGACCGTGGTCACCGACAAGTCCCTCGCCTACTTCATCGACGTCTGCCAGTACTTCACGACCGCCTTCACCCAGCTCGGGGGGCACGTGGTCTCCCAGCTGACGTACACCGCCGGGGACCATACGGCGGGCCAGGTAGGGAACCGGGCGGCGCAGGCCGGCGGCGCGGCCACGGTGCTCTGCTCGACGTCCAACCCGGACCTCCCGACGTTCGTGACCGCCGAGCGCACGGCTGGGAACGCCAAGCCGATCGTAGGGCCGTGGGCGATCGACGGCGGGTTCTGGGAGCCGAGCAGCCCGACGATCTCCAACAACATCTGGATCACCACGTACGCCTCTTCGTTCGGCGACGACCCCAACCCCAAGGTCAACACCCTGGTGCAGGAGCTGGCCGCCGAAGGGCACCGCCCGGTCACCGGAGGGTTCGTGACCGGGCCCACCGCCGTGGAGGGGATCGTGAATGCCATCCAGAAGGCCCACGGCAGCCTGGACGGCTCCACGCTGGCCGGCATCATCCAGTCGTACAGCAACTTCCCCACCATCTCGGGCAACGTCAGCTTCTCGACCACGTTCCACTCGGTCGTCGGCCGGTCCTACCGGGTGATCGAGGTCACCAAGGACAAGCCGCACTACGTGGGGATGCAGTCGCCCGGCCCGGTGTCCTTCGTCACCCCGCTCAAGCCCTAGGATCCCCGGGCGTGGAGGGGGAACCCCGGGCTCGGCGCCGGCCCGACCGCGGCGGCCCGGCCCCGGCGACGCCGTGAGGGCGGCGCGGCTCCCTGCCCGGCGGTGACCTGCGAGCAGCGGGCACGGTCGCGACGCCAGGCGAGCCATGGCTGAGGGTCTGGTCTGCGGGGAGGTGCGAGTCCAGTTCGAGGGCGTGCCCGCTCTCGACGGTGTGACGATGACGGTCGCGAGGGGCGAGGTCGTGGGTCTCATAGGCCCCAACGGGGCAGGCAAGACGACCGTGGTGAACGTCCTCAGC
>JBOGGR010000073.1:0-7306 GCA_050744025.1 Acidimicrobiales bacterium | reverse complement strand
CCGCAGGGCTGATCTCGACGACTGGTTGCTCCGGAAGGTCGGTGGCGCCGCATGAGTGCCCGACGGGGCTCGGGTGAGGGGAGTGTCTACCGGGAGGGGGCCGGCTGGCGGGCAACTGTAGAGGCCGGCCGCGATCCCGTCACCGGTAAGCGGCGGCGCAAGGTCCTGCGAGGCAAGTCCAAGGCGGACGTCCTGCGCCAACTTGCCGAGGTCCGCCGCCAGGCGGATCGAGGGATCGGATTCGGACCCTCGATCAAACTCAACCTATGGCTGGACCAGTGGTTTGCTGACGTCGTGGAGCCGAGGGTCGGTTCGCCCAACACCGCCGCCGCATACCGGCGCCATATCGAGAAGCACCTGAAGCCCGGCCTCGGTCACCTCTCTCTGCGCAAGCTCACGCCTGAGGATGTCGACCGGTTCTTCCAGTCCAGACGGGACCTGGGGCTGAGCCGTTCCCACGTGGGCCGGATGCGCATGCTCCTCGCCGACTCCCTCCGGCATGCGGAGCGGCGGGGGCTGGTCGATCGCAACGTCGCTCAGCTTGCCGTCGTCCCGAGGTGCAAGCCTGCTGACGAGCGGACGTCGCTGACGGTCGACGAGGTGCGCAGCATGATCAAGGCGGCCGAGGGGGCCAGGCTGGAAGCCCTCGTCCTCTGCGGCCTGGTCCTCGGGCTGCGGCCTGGCGAGCTCGCCGGCCTCCTCTGGACCGATCTCGACCTCGAAGGCCCGCTGCCGAAGGTGAGCATCACCGGCAGCATGAAGCACGAGCCGGGCGGCGTGCTCCGCCGCGGCGCCGTGAAGCGCTCCACGGCTGGCCAGCGCACCCTGGCCCTGCCACCCGTCCTGGTCGGGGCGCTCCGGGAGCACCGGGTCCGCCAGTCGGACGAGCGAGATGCAGCCGGCGATCTGTGGCGTGAGCAGGGACTTGTCTTCTGCTCCCAGGTAGGTACGCCCCTCGACCCGGCGAACCTCCGTCGCAGCTTCCGACGGGTGGCCGAGCGGGCCGGGATCAAGGGAGCCTTCCCGTACCTCATGCGGCACACGGTTGTCTCTCAGCTGCTCGACCAAGGTGCCACGATCGACGAGATCGCCGACCTGACCGGCGACGACCCGACCACCCTCTACAAGCATTACCGGCACCGGGTGCAGCCGGTGGCGACCGTAGCTGCCGAGCGGTGGGCCTCGATCCATGGCGTCGGACCGTCAGCGGACCTCGACGGAGCGGCGAAGTGACGATGGCTACCATTTTGGCTACCACCTGCACCGGGGCCGCCGGCCTGACCACGACAGAGGAGCCGTGACCAGGGCTTTTGTGGTGGTCGGGACCGGCGTCGATCCGGTGACCTCGCGCTTTTCAGGCGCGCGCTCTACCAACTGAGCTACCCGACCTCGGTTGTGGGCATCCCCGGGGGGCTGCCTGGCGGACCTGACGGGATTTGAACCCGCGACCTCCGGCTTGACAGGCCGGCGTGCACTCCGAGCTGCACCACAGGTCCACGACCGGTCCCGGATCCCTGTGGGCGCACTGGGAGCACCCTGCGAGTCGGGACCGCCCCAGCCTACAGAGTCCCGTCCCCCGGTATGCTCGGCTCTCCGGCCGGCGCTCCCAGCGCCGGGCCAGAGGGTGGAGGGGTCCAGGTGGGGGAGTTGACGCCCGCGCAGCTGCGGGAGCGGCGCCAGGTGCTGGGGCTTTCCCAGGAGGGGCTGGCCCGCGTCCTCGGCGTGGCCGGCAACACCGTGGCCCGCTGGGAGCGGGGCGACCGGCCGATCGGCAGCGTCGGGATGGTCCGGCTGGCCCTCGAGCGCCTGGCCGACCAGCGGCCTGGCACCGCCGCCCCACCGGACGTGGCCGGGGCGGAGCCGTTCCCGTCGGACGTCCCGGCCGTCCTCCCCCGAGGCGGCAGCCGGCCAGCCACGTCCGGCGCCGGGCCGCCCCCCCTGCCCCTGCCGCTCACCCCCCTCGTCGGGCGGGTGCGCGAGCTCGAGGTCATCCGGGCCATCCTGGCTCGCCCGGAGCGGCGCCTGCTCACCCTGACCGGCCCCGGCGGCAGCGGCAAGACCCGGCTGGCCCTGGCGGCAGCGGCCGGCCTGGCCGGGAGCCTCGCCGGCGGAGCCCGGTTCGTCGACCTGGCCCGCATCGGCAGGGGAGCCCTGGTCGCCACCGCCGTGGGGCGGTCCTTCGGGCTGCGCGAGGTCCCCCGCCGGACCATGGTCGAGACCCTGGTCCTGGCCCTGGCCGGCTCCGAGGTGCTGGTGGTGTTGGACAACTGCGAGCACCTGCTGGCTGCCACGGCCGACCTGGTCGCCCGGCTGCTGGCGTCGTGCCCCGGGCTCAGGGTGCTGGCCACCAGCCGGGAGCCGCTCGGGCTGCGAGGGGAGGAGCGCCTGCTGGTGGAGTCACTGGGGGTCCCCGACCTGGACCGGCTGCCCCCGCCGGCGGCGCTGGCGAGGATCCCCTCGGTGGCGCTCTTCGTCGACCGGTGGCGGGCGGCCCGGCCCGACTTCCGCCTCACTGCCGAGCACGCCCGCGCTGTGGCCGAGATCTGCGTCCGCCTCGACGGGCTGCCCCTCGCCCTGGAGCTGGCCGCGGCCCAGGGCGCCCGGCCCACCCCGGCCGCCGTGCTGGAGCGCCTCGGCCCGGCCATCGACCTGGAGTCGGCGGGGCTGCGGGACCTCCCCCGCCGCCAGCGCAGCCTCCGGGCCACGCTCGACTGGAGCTACCGCCTGCTCTTGCCGCCGCGCCAGGCCCTCTTCGGGGGCCTCGGCGTCTTCGTGGGCGGCTTCGACCTAGAGGGGGCCGCCGCAGTGGCCGGCGCCGGCGACCTGGAGGGGGCCGCCGCAGTAGCGGCCGCCGTGGCCGGCGACGGAGCGGGCGGCGACGGAGCGGGCGGCGACGTGGGGGGCGACCTCGACGCCCTCTGCGAAGCGAGCCTGGTGGGCGTCGCCCCCGGCCCGGACGGCACGTCGCGCTACCGGATCCAGAAGACCGTCCGGGCCTACGCCCTGGAGCGTCTCGATGCCGCCGGCGGGACCGAAGCCACCCGGGCCCGCCATGCCGCCTACTTCACCGGGCTGGCCGAGGCCGGCGGCACCGGGCCGGGGGACCGCCGCCAGCTCGACCGGCTGGACACTCTGGAGAGGGAGCTCGCCAACCTGCGGGCCGCCCTGGCCTGGTGCCGCTCGGAGCGGGGGGACCCCGAGCTGGGGCTCCGCCTGGCGGTCGCCATGCTGCGCTTCTGGGACGCTCGGGGCCTCTCGGGCGAGGCGGCCGAGCAGCTGGGCGCCCTGCGGGCGGCGGCCAGGCCCCGCCCCGGCGAGCCCCGCCCCGGCGAGCCCGCGCCTCTCGACCCGCTATCGGCCCGCGAGGTGGAGGTGGCCGGCCTGGTGGGCATGGGCCGGACCAACGGCCAGATCGCCGAAGCGCTGATCATCGGGCGGCGCACGGCGGGCGCCCACCTGGAGCACATCATGGCCAAGCTCGCCGTCCACACCAGGGCCGAGGTGGCGGTGTGGGCCGCGGCCCACGGCCTCCTGGCGGCCGCTCCCGCCCCGGACGCCTCCCCTGGGCCGTGGCCAGGACCGCCGCGGCCAGGACCGCCGCGGCGCCAATCCGGGCGTTCCCCCGGACCACCGGTATAGCCCTTCGGTCCGCCCGGGACCGGCGCCCCGCCCCGAGAGGCTGGCCAGGCGATTCGGGCTCGAGCGGCGGGCCGCTATCGGGCAGATGCCCCATGGCGCCGCCGGTGGCGGTGCACCATGCTGGCTCCCGCGAAGGCGCGGCGTCCTTCGCCGGCGCTACATACGCGCCCACCGGCGCCCACACACAGGAGGCAACCATGGCGGTCCCGTTGCTCGGAGCACACGATCTCGTGCTCCGTCACGCCAGGCTCGGCAGGCGCGGCAGGAAGGCCACCTGGCAGAGGAGGCTGGGCCGCCTGGCCGGCGCGTTCGCCGTCACCGGCGGAGGGCTCGCCCTGGCCGGTGTGGGCCTCGGTGCCGGCGCGGCCGGCGCCAGCGCCAGCGCATCCTGCAGCCCGGCCGGCACCACCGGGCTGAACGCCGCGGTGGTGGCCACCCAGGGCCAGACCATCTCGGACCAGACGGTCGCCGCCGGCGGGTGCGACGTCGGGATCTTCGTGGGACCGGGGGTGACGGGCGTCGAGATCCTGCACGTCACCGTGACCGGCGGGCTCGACCACGGGATCTTCGCCGAGGACACCTCCGGCCTGGTGGTGCAGGACTCGGTCGTGAAGGGCAACGGCCTGCACATCGACCCCAGGATCGGCAACCCGGCCGGGCTCGAGCTGGACGGCGTGTCCAGCTCCAAGATCGCCGGCAACACGATCACCGGCAACAACGGCGGGGGCTTCAGCCTGCTCGACGACGGCCCGTTCGACCCGGGCGCACCGGCTCCGGGGCCCAAGGCCCTGGTCCCGTCGAACAACGACGCCATCGCCGGCAACCACCTCTCCGCCAACTACGGGGGCTGCGGCATCGTGCTGGCCGTCCAGAACCCTGGCGGGAGCATCGCCGAGGACACCGTCACCGGGAACGTGGTGACGGGGACCCACACATTCGGGCCGGCGGGCCCCGACGTGGGCGGCATCGTGGTGGCGGCTGACTCCCCCGGCACCGGCGCCACTCACGTGAGCGTGAGCGACAACACGGTGACCGGCTCCTTCGAGGGCGGCGTCATCGTGCACGCCGAGGCCCCCCACGCCCACACCATCGGCGTGTCGGTCACGGGCAACACGCTGTCCGGCAACAACTGGGGGCTCACGAACGGCCCGACGGCGCTGACCGGCGTCATCGTGAGCGCCGGTCCCGTCCCCCCGCCCAACAACGCGTTCAACGACGGCACCGTCGTCTCGGGCAACAAGATCTCCGGCCAGTACTACGGGATCTGGTCGGAGGGCGCGATGCCCCCCACCGTGTCGGCCAACACCATCACCGTCCTGCCGGGCGGCACCCCGGTCTTCGTCGTTCCCCGCCCCGGGTCGGGCTACTGGCGAGCCGGCTCGGACGGCGGGGTGCTCACGGCCGGCTCGGCAGGCTTCTACGGCTCCATGGGCGGCAAGCCGCTCAACAAGCCCGTCGTGGGCATGGCGGCCACCGAGGACCAGGGCGGCTACTGGGAGGTGGCGTCCGACGGCGGCATCTTCACCTTCGGCGACGCCGGCTTCCACGGCTCCATGGGCGCCAAGCACCTGAACGCGTCGGTGGTGGGCATGGCCGCCACGCCGTACGTGCCGGGCCCGGGGGGACAGGCCTCGCCGGCCGGCCAGGGCTACTGGGAGGTGGCCGCCGACGGGGGCATCTTCACCTTCGGCGACGCCGGCTTCTACGGCTCCATGGGCGCCAAGCACCTCAACGCCTCGGTGGTGGGCATGGCCGCCACCCCACCAACCAGCCGCGGGGGTCACGGCTACTGGGAGGTGGCGTCCGACGGTGGCATCTTCACCTTCGGCGACGCCGGCTTCTACGGCTCCATGGGTGGCAAGCACCTGAACGCGTCAGTGGTGGGCATGGCCGCCACCCCTGACGGCCACGGCTACTGGGAGGTGGCGTCCGACGGCGGCGTCTTCACCTTCGGCGACGCCGGCTTCTACGGGGCGGCCACTGGGCTGCACGTCGCCGGCATCCTGGCCACCCCTGACGGCCACGGCTACTGGGAGCTGGCGTCCGACGGGGCGGTCATCGCCTTCGGGGACGCCCACCCCCTCGGCCCCACGGGCGCCCTGTCGCTGAAGGGGGCAATCGTCGGCGGCGCACCGGTCGGGGTGACGTTCTCCGGCTGAGCCGCCAGGGGCCCGAGCTCCCAGCCCGGGCGGCCGCGCCGAGCGCCGCCGCCCGGGGCGGAGCGGTACGGTGCGGGCCGATGAGCCTGTCCGGCGGGGCGCCCGACCTGGCCTCCCTCGAGCTGCTCGTCGTCACGGCCCGGTGCGGGAGCCTGTCCCGGGCCGCCGCCGAGTGCGGGCTGGCCCAGCCGTCGGCCAGCGCCCGCATCCGCCGGCTCGAGCGCCGGCTCGGGCTGGAGCTGCTGGAGCGGGGGCCGACCGGCTCCCGCCCCACCCTGGCCGGCCGGCTGGTGGTGGAGTGGGCGGTCATGGTGCTGGAGGCGGTGGCCGGCCTCCAGTCCGGCGCCGCAGCCCTGCGCCAGCAGTCGAGGGGCCGCCTCCGCCTGGCGGCCAGCTACACGGTGGCCGAGTACCTGCTGCCCCGCTGGCTGGTGTCCTTCCACCGCCTCCGGCCCGACGTGGCCGTGTCCGTGGAGATGGCCAACTCCGCGAACGTTGCCCAACGGGTCGGGGCCCGGCTCATCGACCTCGGCTTCGTCGAGAGCCACGAGCCGCCGCCGGGCCTCGGGTCCGAGGTGGTGGCGAGCGACGAGCTGGCCGTGATCGTGGGCCCTGCCCATCCCTGGGCCCGCCGGCGCCGGCCACTCGCAGCCGCAGCCCTCGGTCAGGCCGAGCTGGTGGCCCGGGAGCCCGGGTCGGGCACGAGGGAGTCCTTCGAGGCGGCGCTGCGGGCGGCGATGGTGCCGGGGGACGGGGCCGGGTTCCACCCGTCGATCGAGCTGGGCTCGACCAGCGCCATAAAGGCCGCCGTCCTGGACGGCCTCGGCCCGGCCGTCCTGAGCCGCCTGGCCGTGGCCGGCGAGCTGGCCTCCGGCGCCCTCGTCGAGGTCGAGGTGGTCGGGGTGGACCTGTCCCGGCGGCTCCGGGCGGTGTGGGCCGGGCCCGGGGCGCCGCCCGAGCCGACGGCCACGTTCCTCGCGTCGCTGCGCCAGCGGGGGGAGCAGGGGGGCGGGGCCGGCCCATAGCCGGCGCCTATGGCCCCATCGCCAGGAGGGGGGTGGGTACGGGGGGCGGGCGTGCCTACGGTGGCCGCGATGGGTGCCCTCCCCGTCCCGTCCCCTGCCCCGCTCGTCCCGCGATGGGTGAAGGTCGTGGACCAGACCCGCTGCATCGGCTGCCACGCCTGCACCACGGCGTGCAAGTCGGAGAACCAGGTGCCGGTGGGAGTGACCCGCACCTACGTGAAGTCGGTGGACGTGGGGATCTTCCCCAACGCCCGCCGGGCGTTCCAGGTCACCCGCTGCAACCAGTGCGAGGACGCGCCGTGCGTGGCGGCATGCCCGACCGCTGCGATGTTCCGCCGCCCCGACGGCATCGTCGACTTCGACAAGAGCGTGTGCATCGGCTGCAAGGCGTGCATGGCCGCCTGCCCGTACGACGCCATCTTCATCAACCCCGAGGACCACTCGGCCGAGAAGTGCAACTTCTGCGCCCATCGTCTCGAGATC
>JBOGGR010000072.1:0-18118 GCA_050744025.1 Acidimicrobiales bacterium | reverse complement strand
GCTACGGGCAGCGTCCCGGCGGGTACGGCAGCCGCCCCGGCGCCCCCCCCGGCGGCCCTGCTGGAGGGCCAGGGCTGGGCCGGGGGCCCGGCGGCCCCCCAGGCCGCGGCGGGCCCCCGCTTCGGGGGCGACCCCCGCAGCGCCGCAGCTCGGGCCGCCGGCGCCGGAGGTCGATGGAGGAGCTGGAGCCCACCCAGCCCACCAGCTACATGCCTTCCAATGCCCCCGTCCCGCAGGGGGAGATCATCGTCGAGCGCGGTTCCAGCGCCCAGGACCTGGGCCCCAAGCTCAACCGCTCCGCGGGCGACGTGGTGCGCTTCCTGCTGCTCCAGGGAGAGATGGTCACCGCCACGCAGGCCCTGTCCGACGACATGATCGAGCTGTTCGCCGCGGAGCTCCATGCCGACGTGCGCCTGGTGGATCCCGGCGAGGAGCAGGAGGCTGCCCTCCAGGCCAAGTACTTCGGCGAGGAGCAGGACGAGGGAGACGAGAGCCTCGTCCAGGGCCGGCCCGCTGTCATCACGGTCATGGGCCACGTCGACCACGGCAAGACCAAGCTCTTGGACCGGATCCGGGAGACGAACGTGGTCGCGGCCGAAGCCGGCGGGATCACCCAGCACATCGGTGCCTACCGGGTCGAGGTCGGGGACAAGGTGATGACGTTCATCGACACGCCCGGCCACGAGGCCTTCACGGCCATGCGCGCGCGGGGGGCCGAGGTCACCGACATAGTCGTCCTGGTCGTGGCGGCTGACGATGGCGTCATGCCTCAGACGGTCGAGGCCATCAACCACGCCAAGGCCGCCGGGGTGCCGATCGTCGTGGCTCTCAACAAGATCGACAGGGAGGACGCCGATCCCAACCGGGTCATGCAGCAGCTCTCCGAGCAGGGGCTGGTTCCCGAGGCCTGGGGAGGGGACACGATCACCGTCGAGCTGTCGGCGCTCCAGGGCATCGGCATCGACGACCTTCTCGAGCAGCTGCTGGTCCTGGCCGAGGTGCTCGAGCTGCGAGCCAACCCTGAGGGCCGGGCCCGCGGGGTGGTCCTGGAGGCCAACCTGGACGTCGGCCGGGGCCCGGTGGCCACGGTCATCGTCCAGAGCGGCCGTCTGGACGTCGGCGACTCCGTGGTGGCCGGGCCGGCGTGGGGCCGGGTCAAGGCGCTCATCGACGACCGGGGAGCCAGCGTCAAGTGGGCCGGCCCCTCGACCCCCGTGCAGGTCCTCGGGTTCTCCGACGTGGCCAGCGCAGGCGACCAGCTCCGGGTGACCGGCGACCTCCAGACGGCCAGGATGATCGGCGAGCAGCGCGGCCACCGATTGCGGGTGGCGGGCTACACCGCGACGCCGTCGGCCACCCCCGGGGCCAAGCTCGAGGACATCTTCGAGCAGATCCAGCGGGGGGAGACAGCCACGTTGAACCTCATCCTGCGGGCGGACGTCCAAGGGTCCCTGGAGGCGCTCACCGAGGCCCTGCACCGCCTCGAGCGGGACGAGGTCAAGCTCAGCTTCGTGCAACGGGCGGTCGGCGGAATCACCGAGAACGACGTCCAGCTCGCCGCCGCTGCCAACGCCACCATCATCGGCTTCAACGTCCGGCCGGACCGCAGGGCCCGGGAGCTGGCCGTGAGCCTGAGCGTGGAGATCCGCACCTACGAGATCATCTACAAGGTCCTCGAGGAGATCGAGGCGGCCATGGTGGGGATGCTCGCTCCCGAGCTCGAGGAGGTGGTGACGGGCGAGGCCGAGGTGCGCGAGGTGTTCCGGGTCCCCAGGGTCGGAGCGGTCGCTGGGTGCTACGTGCGCAGCGGGACCATCACCCGCGGCTCGAGGGTCCGCTTCCTGCGGGAGGGGGTTGTCATCTGGAAGGGCGCCATCACCTCGCTCAGGAGGTTCAAGGACGACGTCCGCGACGTCCAGACCGGGTTCGAGTGCGGCGTCGGCCTGTCGGACTTCCAGGACCTGCACTCGGGCGACCTGATCGAGACGTTCGAGGAGCGGGAGATCCAACGCACGTAGGGGTGCTCTCCCTGGACCTCCACCTGCCGAGCTGCCGGTCGCTGAAGGACAAGCGGGCGGCTGTCAAGCCCATCCTGGTCGGCGCCCGCCAGCGCTTCTCGGTGGCGGCCGCCGAGGTCGACCACCAGGACCGTCAGCAGAGGGCGCTGGTAGCCGTCGCGAGCGTGGCCTCGACGGCTCGCCACGTCGAGGAGGTGCTGGACGCGGTCGAGCGTTTCGTCTGGGCCCGGCCCGACGTGGAGGTCCTGTCGGCCGAGCGCACGTGGATGGAGACCGATTGAGCACCCGCCGGCGGCCAGGGCCGAGGCGGCGACCGGGGCTTGCCCAGGGAGGATCGCCCTGGGCGCCGGCGGGGCGCGCCTACCCCCGGTCGGCCCGGGTCAACCAGCTGCTCCAGGAGGTGGTGGCCGAGGAGCTCGAGCGGCTGGCCGACGGGGACGAGCGGCTCAGGCTGCTGACGGTCACCGGGGTCGAGGCCGCTCCCGACCTCCGCCAGGCCACCGTTCTCCTGGCGGTCCTGGAGGAGCCGGCGGAGATCGCTCTCAGCGAGGCCCGGATGCGTGTGCAGGCGGCCATCAGCCGCCAGATCCGGCTGAAGCGCACGCCGCACCTGTCGTTCGCAGCCGACCCTGCCATCGCCGAGGGCCGCCGCATCGACGACGTCCTGCGGCACCTGGCCGGGCACCGCCCTCCGGGGCCCGAGGGCGAGCCTGGCCCCGGGGCCTTTCCGCCTCCCGGGTCATGACCCGCCCGGGAGGCGGGTCAGGCAGCACGGCCCGCCCGGGAGGCGGGCCGGAGGGGGGAGTCGACGGCGTGGTCGTGGTCGACAAGGAGGCGGGCTGGACCTCCCACGATGTGGTGGCGCGCTGCCGGCGCCTCTTCGCGGAGCGCCGGGTGGGCCACGCCGGGACCCTCGACCCCGATGCCACCGGCGTCCTGCTGGTCGGCATGGGCCGCGCCACCCGGCTCCTCCGCTTCCTCTCTGCAATGCCCAAGCGCTACGTCGGCCAGGTCGTCCTGGGGGAGGCTACGACGACCCTCGACGCCGCCGGCGAGGTGACCGGGCGCTGGGATATGGGCGGCGTCGCGCTGGCCGATGTCGAGATGGCGGCGGCCCGCCTGACCGGCCCTATCCTGCAGGTGCCGCCCATGGTCTCGGCCAAGAAGGTCGGCGGTCGCCGGCTGCACGAGCTGGCTCGGGCTGGGATCGAGGTGGAGCGGGAGGCCAGGCCGGTCGTCGTCCACCGGTTGGTCGTGCGACCGACCGGTGAGCCGACCATCTACGGCATCGACGTGACCTGCTCGTCGGGCACATACGTGCGTTCCCTGGCCGCCGACCTGGGGAGCGCCCTCGGCGGCGGGGCCCACCTGCGCGGCTTGCGCCGCCTCTCGGTCGGCTCGTTCACCCTCGAAGAGGCTCACACCCTGGAGGCGCTGGCCCACGACCCCCTGGCTCACGTCCTGTCCCCGGCCGAGGCCCTTCGGGACCTCCCTTCGGTCACGGTGGACGGGCCCATCGCGGAGGCCGTGGGCCATGGGGTGGTCCTGGGCGCTGCCGGCCTCGGCGACTCCCCTCGCGCGGGCGGCGGCCCAGGGGGCGGCGGCCCGGGGGTGAGCGGGCCCGGGCCCCGCGCGGTCCTCGACCGGGCGGGCCGCCTGCTGGCCGTGTACGAGGAGGCGGACCGTGACCCGACCCGGCTGAAGCCAGCCGTGGTGATGCCCGGGCCCACCGACCCCCGCCGCTAGCCTCGACCGCCGATGCAGGTGATCACAGACCAGGCCCGCTGCCCCCGTCCCGAAGGTGGCACGGTCGTGACCATCGGCGCCTACGACGGCGTACACCTCGGACACCGGGCCCTGATCGAAGAGGTCCGGGCCCGGGCCACCGCCCTGGGGGTGGCCAGCGCCGTCGTCACGTTCGACCGGCACCCGGCCACGGTGGTGCGCCCCGACTCGGCCCCCCTCCTCTTGACCGACCTGGCCCAGAAGCTGGACCTGCTGGCCGACACAGGCGTCGACCACACCCTGGTGGTGACATTCGACCGGGCCCGCTCGGAGGAGTCGGCCGAGGACTTCGTCGCGGAGGTCCTGGTCGGCTGCCTGGCCGCCCGGATCGTGGTCGTCGGCAAGGACTTCCACTTCGGCCACGGGCGCAAGGGAGACGTCCCCCTGCTGGCCGAGCTGGGCGCCGAGCTGGGCTTCGACGTGATCGGCTTCGACCTGGCGGCCGACCTGGACGGCGGGCCCCCAGTGTCTTCGACCCGCATCCGCCAGCTCCTCTCCGAGGGCCGGGCCGCGGAGGCGGCCCGCATGCTGGGCCGGCCCCACGAGGTCAGGGGCAGGGTCGAGCGGGGGGACGGCCGGGGCGCCTCCCTCCTCGGCTACCCCACGGCCAACGTCAGCGTCCCCGACGACATCCTGCTCCCTGCCGACGGCGTCTACGCCGGATGGTACGAACGGCCGGACGGGGCCACCCACGCCGCCGCCCTGTCAGTGGGCCGCCGCCCCACCTTCTACGACGACGCCTCCCCGCTCCTCGAGGCCTACCTGCTCGCCTTCACCGGCGACCTGTACGGCGAGGCGGCACGGGTCCGCTTCGTCGCCCGTCTCGGGGACCAGCAGCGCTTCGAGTCGCCGGTGGAGCTGGTGGCCCAGATGGGCCGGGATGTGGACGCGGTCCGAGCCGCCCTCGCCCACCCCGTATAGGCGGGCCTACTCGTCCGGCCCGACCTGGCGGTCCCGCTTGCGCTCCGCCTGCCGGCGCTTGGCCCGGAGCCGCCGCTCCTTGGAGCGCGACGACGGGACCGTGGGACGGCGGGGGCGCTCGACCCGGAGGCCGTCGGCCAGGCGGGCCCGGAGCCGCTCGAGGGCGAGGGCCCGGTTCTGGGCCTGGGAGCGGCTGTCGGCCGCCACCGCCCGCACCGTCGGGCCCAGCCGCTCGATCAGGCGGGCTCTCTGGCGCGGCCCGAGGGACGGCGAGGCGGCCACGTCGAGGCGGACCTCGACCCTGGTCTCCGACCGGTTGGCGTGCTGGCCTCCCGGGCCGCCGCTGGTGGTGTAGCGCCACTCCAGCTCGGACAGGCGGACCGAGCAGCTGCGTGTGACCCGGAGGAGCCCGTCGGAGACGCCGGGGCGGTCGGTGGGAGCCACGGCCGAAGCGTAGGGGCCGGGGCCTGCTAGGCTGGATGCCCGAGCACCGGGAGCGGCTACGCGCCCGTCGTGTGAGCAACCCCAGAGCAGAGCCAGGGAGTTCGACGCTTCGCATGCCCGACAAGACGGCCACCATCGACGAGTACCGGCTGCATCCGACCGACACCGGCTCGCCGGAGGTGCAGATCGCTCTGCTCAGCGGGCGGATCAACCACCTGACCGATCACCTGAAGATGCACAAGGGTGACCATCACACCCGCCGGGGGCTGATGCAGCTGATCGGCCGCCGGCGGCGTCTGCTGGACTACGTGAAGGCGAACGACGTCGAGCGCTACCGGGCCATCATCGCCCGGCTCGGCATCCGCCGCTAGGGACCGGCGACGGCCTACTTCCACCATTCAGATCCCGGGGAGCGCTGCCGCCCCCCGGTCCCATACCGGCGGTGCAAGGGACCAGCTGCCAGTCGCCGATCACCCGGGGCCCGCACCGCGGGACGCCGGGGTGCTCGACAACTGGGAACTGGCCTGGCGCCCGCCCCTAAAACTGAGGAGTGAGCATGGCGGACGCCATCTCGGTCTCGGCCCCGGTGAGCGGGACCGACAAGACGCTGTCCCTAGAGACCGGCAAGCTGGCCGGCCAGGCCGACGGGGCCGTCGTGGCCCGCCTGGGCGACACGGTCGTCCTGGTGGCGGCCACTGCGGCCAAGACCGTCAGGGAGGGGATCGACTTCTTCCCTCTCACGGTCGACGTCGAGGAGCGGATGTACGCGGCGGGCAAGATCCCGGGGTCGTTCTTCCGCCGGGAGGGCCGGGCTACCGACCAGGCCATCCTCAACGCCCGCCTCATCGACCGGCCGCTGCGGCCGTCGTTCCCGGCCGGGTTCCGCAACGAGGTGCACGTGGTCGCCACCATCCTGGGCGCCGACCAGGAGAACCCCCACGACGTGCTGGCCATCAACGGCGCCTCGGCGGCGCTGATGGTGTCCGGGATCCCTTTCGACGGCCCCATCGGGGCGGTGCGCCTGGCCTGGTCGAGGGGCGGCGAGTGGGTCCCCCATCCCACCTGGCAGGAGGGCGACGACTCCACCTTCGAGCTGGTGGTGGCCGGCCGGGCCGTCGAGGGCCCTCAGTCGAGCCCGGACATCGCCATCATGATGGTCGAGGCCGGCGGCACCGAGGACGCCTGGTCCTACTACGAGGACGGCGCCCCCAAGGTGACCGAGGAGGTCATCGCCGACGGCCTGGAGGCGGCGAAGACCTGGATCGCAGAGTCCATCGACCTCCAGCTCCGGCTGGTCGAGGCGGCCGGAGGCCGGAAGCCCGTGATCCCCTACGACCTGCAGGTCGACTACGGCGACGACGTCTCGGAGCTGGTCTCCTCGCTCGGCACCGGCCCGCTCACCGAGGCCAACGCCGTCAGCGGCAAGGCCGAGAGGGCTGCCGCCCTGGACGCTGCGTCGGCCACGATCATGGCGGCGGCCGCCGAGCGGCCCGACCTGGAGGGCCGGGAGAAGGAGCTCCAGGCGGCCATCCGGGCCCTCACGAAGAAGCTGGTGCGCAGGCGCATCGTCGAGGACGGGATCCGCATCGACGGCCGGGGGCCCGGCGACATCCGGTCCCTCTCCGCCGAGATCGACCTCCTGCCCACGGCCCACGGGTCAGGGCTGTTCCAGCGGGGGGAGACCCAGGTTCTGAACGTGACCACGCTGGGCATGCCGAGGATGAACCAGATGCTCGACACCATCGGCGTGGACGAGACCAAGCGCTACCTCCACCACTACAACTTCCCGCCCTACTCCACCGGCGAGACCGGCTTCATGCGGGGGCCCAAGCGTCGGGAGATAGGCCACGGCCTCCTGGCCGAGCGAGCCCTCCTGCCAGTGATCCCGCCCATGGAGGAGTTCCCGTACACCCTGCGGCTGGTATCCGACGTCCTGTCCTCCAATGGCTCGACGTCGATGGCCTCTGTGTGCGGGTCCACCCTGTCGCTCATGGACGCCGGCGTTCCGATCAAGGCGCCCGTCGCCGGGATCGCCATGGGCCTGGTTCACGCCGAGGGCACGTACACGACCCTCACCGACATCCTCGGGGCGGAGGACGCGTTCGGGGACATGGACTTCAAGGTGGCCGGGACGGCCGACTTCGTGACTGCCCTGCAGCTCGACACGAAGATCGACGGCCTGCCGGCCGGGGTCCTCTCCCAGGCCCTTCAGCAGGCCAGGGAAGCCCGGCTCGCGATCCTGGAGGTCATGCGGGGCGCCATCGCGGCGCCCCGGCCCGAGGTGAAGGACCGGGCCCCCAAGATCGTCAGCTTCGAGATCCCGCTGGACAAGATCGGCGAGGTCATCGGGCCCAAGGGCAAGGTCATCAACGCCCTCCAGCAGGAGACCGGGGCCGACATCAACGTCGACGACGACGATGTGGTGGGCACCGTCACGATCGGGGCCAAGGACGGCGGGGCGGTGGCCGAGGCCCGGCGGCGCATCGAGCTGATCCTGGACCCGCCCAAGGCCGAGATCGGGACCACGTACATCGGCAAGGTCGTGAACGTGACCAAGTTCGGGGCCTTCGTCAACATCCTCCCGGGCCGTGACGGTCTCGTGCACATCTCCAAGCTGGGCCAGGGCCGGCGGGTGGAGCGGGTCGAGGACGTGGTCGACCTGGGCCAGGAGATCGAGGTCAGGGTGGACGACATCGACCCCCAGGGCAAGGTCTCGCTGTCGCTGGTCGGCGGCGGGCCCGACGGGGCCGAGCCGGGAGGCGCTGGGGCGGGCGGGGCGGGCGGGCGAGAGCGGGGCAGGCGTCCCCGCGAGGAGCGTCCTCGCGAGGACCGTCCCGAGCGGGCGTCGGGCCCGCACGACGGCGGCTCTGGTGCGAGCGACGCGCCGTTCGAAGCCGGGGACCCGGGCCGGCGCCCGGTCTCCTTCGAGGAGGTGTTCGAGGCGGAGCTGGAGAGCGAGTACGGGAACCTGGGCCCGACGTCGGTATCCTCCGAGCCGCGGTCAGCCGAGCGCGACGCCGGTCGCAGCGGGGAGCGGGGGGACCGGGGCCCCCGTCGCAACCCCCGCCGCGCCGGCCGGCGCTGATGGGCGCCGGGATGGCTGATCCTGCCGTCGGCGCCGCCCCTTGATCCGCACCGACGGCCTGGCCGGCGGGATCACGCTGGTCACCGAGGCCATGGGCGACGTGGCCTCGGCCTGCGTCGGGTTCTGGGTGGGGACCGGCGGACGGGACGAGGCGCCGGAGGCGGCCGGGGCGTCCCACTTCCTGGAGCACGTGCTGTTCAAGGGCACGCCGACTTGGAGCGCCCGGGCCATCGCCGAGGCCGTCGACGCCGTGGGCGGCGAGATGAACGCGTTCACGGCCAGGGAGTACACGGGCTTCTACGTCAGGTTGCTCGCCCACGACCTCGACCTCGGCCTCGACATCCTGTGTGACATCATGTCGGCCCCTGCCCTCCGCCCCGAGGAGGTGGATGCCGAGCGCCAGGTGATCCTGGAGGAGATCCTGATGCACGCCGACGAGCCGGCCGATCTGGTCCACGAGACCTCGGCGGCCGCGCTCTTCCCCGGCCATCCCCTGGGCCGGGACGTCCTCGGCACCGAGACCAGCGTCGGGGCCATGGGAGTGGACGACATCCGGGCGTTCTTCGACCACCACTACCGGCCTGCCAACATGGTCGTGTCGGTGGCGGGCCGGATCGACCACGACAGCGTGGCCGAGGGGCTGGCCCGGCGCCTGGCCGGCAGGGCAGGTGGCGAGCGCCCGGTCCGCGAGCCTCCGGGTGAGGATCTCGGCCCCCTCGTGGTCACGTCGCGCCCCACCGAGCAGGCCCACCTGGTCGTGGCCGTGCGAGGGCCGGCTCGCCACGACAAGCTGCGCTTCCCGCTGGACGTGCTCAACCACGTGCTCGGGGGGGGCCTGTCCTCACGCCTGTTCCAGGAGATCCGCGAGCAGCGGGGCCTGGCCTACTCCGTGTACTCCGACCGGGTCGCCTACGACGACGCCGGAGTGCTCTCGGTCTACGTGGGGACGGCCCCGGCGAAGGTCCACGAGGTGCTGGCCCTGGTCCGGGACGAGCTGGACGAGTTGGTGTCCGACGGGGTGACGGAGGCCGAGCTGGGGGTGGCCAAGGGCTACCTGCGGGCCCAGACCCTGCTGGCCCTCGAGGACTCGGGGGCGCGCATGAGCCGGATCGGTCGCAGCCAGCTCGTGCACGGTGAGGTGCTGAGTGTGGACGAGCTGGTGGCCAGGGTGGAGGCGGTCACCCTCGACGACGTCCTCGTGGCCGCCCGCCAGGTGCTCGGCGGTCCCCGGAGCCTGGCCGTGGTGGGGCCGTTCGGGGAGGCCGACTTCGACCCCGACATGGTCGGTTGAGCTCCTGCCCGGCCATCGCCCCGGGACGCCCAGCGGCAACCGGCAGCTGGCTCGGATGATCCGGGTCGGGGTGCTGGGAGCAGGGGGTCGCATGGGGTCGACGGTCTGCCGGGCGGTGGCGGCTGCCCCGGACCTGACCCTCTCCTGTGCAGTCGATCCCCGCGTGGCCGGGTCCGCGATGGCCGGGGTGACCGGGGCGGCGGGGACGGGCCAGGTCGTGGAGGGTGAGGTCGAGGCCCTGGGCCGAGCCGGGGCCGAGGTGGCCGTCGACTTCACCGTGGCCGAGGCGGCCATGGCCAACCTCACCTGGTGCGCCGCCAACGGCGTCCACGCCGTGGTCGGGACCACGGGCCTCGGTGAGGAGGACCTGTCCCGGTTGGGCGAGATGTTCTCGGGGGGGACGGCCAACGCCATCGTGGCCCCCAACTTCGCGGTTGGCGCGGTGCTCATGATGCGTTTCGCCGCCCTGGCCTCCCCCTTCGTGGACTCGGCCGAGGTGGTCGAGCTCCACCACGACGCCAAGGCGGACGCGCCGTCGGGCACGGCCCTTCACACGGCCGAGCGCATAGCCGCGGCCCGCCGGGCCGCCGGGGCCGGGGACTTCGCCCCAGACCTGACGACCCGGGAGATCCTGCCCGGGGCCCGTGGCGGGGCGGGGCCGGCCGGGGTACGGCTCCACTCGGTCCGCCTGCGGGGCCTCGTCGCCCACCAGGAGGTCCTGCTCGGGGCGACCGGCCAGAGCCTGACCATCCGCCACGACTCCTACGACCGGACGTCGTTCATGCCCGGCGTGCTGCTGGCGGTCCGGGCCGTGTCCGGGCGGCCAGGGCTCACCGTGGGGATCGACGGCCTGCTCGAGTGACCCGCCTGTGACTCGCGGCGGTACAGTGGCCCTTGGATTCGACGGGAGCGGGTATCCGCTCGGCGAGGACTGAAAGCGCATCGTCCTGGGCGAGCGCGGCACGCAGGACAACATCGGTGGCAGCGAGCTGGTCGGCACCAACTCGTTCAGCCAGGTCCCAGTTCAGTGCGGCGATCACCTCGATCACCGCAAGGCCGTAGGCCTGGCCTGCGTCTGTGAGCCCGACGACGACCTTGCGGGCGTCGTCGGCGTCGGAGCTGGTCGTGGCAAGGCCACGTTGCTCGAGCTGCCGGGCGACCTTGCGGGCCGCCTGCCGGCTGACCCCGAGGCGCCGGCCGAGGTGACCGATGGGGAGCGGCCCTCGGAGCAGCATCCGCACGCTGGCGGCGTCGCTGGCCCGGTAGTCGGGGTGCCCGCGCCTGGCGAGCTCCTCGGCCATGCGGCGGATCCAGCTCTGGCGGGCGAGGGCCAGGAGGTCACCGAAGCGGTAGACGGGCATTGCCTGGGAGGCCATTGACGTGTACCTTACGTGATATGCAACCAGGTTTCATACTTGGGCGGAGACGGTCGCCGGCCCATCCGTGGTGGGGTCGGCGCCTGTGGGGTGCGGCGGTCGCCCTGGTGCTCGCCAGCGCGATGGCGGGTTGCTCGGCCTCGGAAGCTCACCACGGCGCCCGTACCATTTCGATCGGGTCCACGGCGTCGGCTTCTACCGGGTCGGGGTGCGGGTCAGAGGCCCGGTCGGGCTCATCGACGCTCCGGTTGTCGATCGATGGCCACCAGCGGATCGTGATCGTGCACGTGCCGACGGGTTACACGGGCACCACACGCGTGGCACTGATCCTGAACATGCACGGCAGCGGCAGCGACGCCAAGCAGCAGGAGGAGTTCACCGGGATGGACGCCACCTCCGACCGGGACGGGTTCATCGTCGCCTACCCCCAAGCCCTCATCACCGACGGTGCCGGCTTCGACTGGAACGTCCCCGACGAGCCACTGGTGACCGGCTCCATGCCGCCCGAGAGCTCCGCCAATGACGTGGCCTTCCTCACCCAGCTCCCCTCTGTGCTCGGCCGCCGGTACTGCGTCGACCTGCGCCGCGCTTACGCCACCGGCATGTCGGGTGGCGGCCGGATGGCCAGCCAGCTGGCGTGCAACTCACCCCGCACATTTGCCGCGGTCGCTCCCGTCGCCGGTCTTCGCTTCCCCGCTCCCTGCGCGACCAGCCGGTACGTGCCCGTGGTCGCCTTCCATGGCTCCGCAGACCCCGTCGACCCCTACAGCGGCAACGGGCTCGGCTACTGGACCTACTCGGTGCCGGTCGCGGAGCAGCGCTGGGCGGCCCACGAGAGCTGTCCGCATACCACGAGGATCGCCAGCCAGGGCTACGAGCTCACCGCGTCCACAGGCTGCGCAGGGGCGTCCACCGTCGAGTTGTACAGCCTCACCGGCGAGGGTCACGAATGGCCCGGCGGGCCCACGATGCCGGCCTCGATCACCAAGGTACTCGGACCACAGACGACCGCCCTCGACGCGAACTCTGTCATGTGGGCCTTCTTCACCGCCTACCGCCTTCCGTGACCCAACTGACAGCCAACCAACCAAGCTCGCCCGTCACCGGCGGCTCCCGACGCCGAGCTAGGCATCGCTAGCGCAGCGAGGTCCCGGCGAGCGGGCAAGTTGTCCGCCATGGCGGCCCACGTCGCCAGTGAGGGCCGAAACAGCCCCCCCTACCTTGGCGGCACCGACCGCCTCGACAGCGTTGTCGATCTCATGGTCTGCCCGTCCCGCCCCTTGCCGGGCGGCCGAATGCCGACTAGATTGGTCAACAATCCACCTCCCGACCGAAAGGGGCTTCCATGACAGTGACCGAGGACCTTCTCAGCAATGCCGGGAAGTACGCATCCGGGTTCGACAAGGGTGATCTCCCGATGCCGCCAGGCCGCCACGTTGCGATCGTGACCTGCATGGACGCCAGGGTGAACCCGTACGGGATCTTCGGGCTCACCGAAGGGGACGCCCACGTCATCCGCAACGCCGGCGGGGCCATCACCGACGACGTCGTCCGCTCCCTCGCCATCTCGCAGCGCCTGCTCGGCACCGAGGAGGTGATACTCGTCCACCATGCCGACTGCGGCATGCGGACGTTCAAGGACGAGGACTTCCTCCATCAGATCGAGGCCGACACCGGGATCCGGCCTCCCTGGGCGCCCGAGGCCTTCCCCGACTCGGCCGCGGACGTCCGCCAGTCCTTGGCCCGGCTGAAGGCCAGCCCCTTCCTACCCAAGAAGGATGCCGTGAGGGGCTTCGTCTACGACGAGAGGACCGGCCGCCTCGACGAGGTGTAGCCATAAGGACGGGCGTAGATCCCGCCCTGTCCGTCCGTCGGCAGTCGCCCTCTTTGCCCCGGGGCCAGAGGCCCTGGCCGAGTGGGCCAAGCTGCCCGGTCCCGGCCCTGGCACCCTGGCGGTGGACCTGGACCAGATCGCCGAGGTGATTCGCCTCGCCTTCCCGGGCCCTACCGAGGTCCCGGGTGGGGAGGCCTCCGCATGAGCGGGACCTCGGACTACCAGCGCCCCGGTGGCCATCTCGGGCTCCTGCGGATGACCGCCCCCGCTGAGCCCCTGCCCGGTCTGCTCGACGAGGCGTCCAGGGCCAACTGGAGCCACTCGGGACTCTTGGAACGGCCCTTGGCGGTCGAGGCCGACGCCGTCGATCCCCGCTTGCTCACGGCTCACCAACCATGCCCGGGCCTAGTCCGGTTCCCCCACGATCCGGGTGTAACCCTCACCGCTGAGCCGACGTAGACAGTAGTGATGACCCAGACGGGAGGAAGCTTGGGAAGCGACCGCGACCGCTTTACGCTGGTCTTTCGCAAGTACCACCCACACGTGACGAGCTACGTTCGGCGTCGAGTACCAGCAGACCAGGCCCCCGACATCGTCGAGAACGCGTTCCTGGCCGCTTGGCGCCACATCAGGGAACTTCCAGATGAGCCGCTTGCCTGGTTGTACCGGGCAGCAGCATTCGAGATCCACAACTGGCGGCGATCAGAGGAGCGAGGGTCGCGAATGACGCTGGTCGCACGTTCGCTGGCTCTGGACGGCATGGTCTCCGATACCGCCGACGCCGTGGCCTGGGCGGACCGCTGGGCAGCGGCCTTCGCTGCGCTCACTGAAGGAGATCGCGAGGTCCTGCGCCTAGTCGCGTGGGAGAACGTGAGCGCAGAGGAGGCGGCGACGGTTCTCGTCTGTTCGGTGACGGCCTTCAAAGTTCGCTTGCACCGCGCACGGCGCCGCCTCATACGACTCGCAGAAGCCGACGGGGCGGCGCAGTCAGACAGCGCGAGCGCTCGGCGAAATGCCGACGAAGACCCCGGACCGTCGGTCGTGTTGATCCGAGCGAACAGGACAGGACTGGATGCTCCAGCCCGCACAAATCGTCTGCAGCAGAAGGAGGCGCTCCCATGACCGTGACCGGAACTTTCGCCATTCGCGAGCTCAGCCGTCGCAACCCCATCAAGCTCGACGACGCTCGGGGCTCCGGGGAGAGCCCCGAGGCACTGGCGCAGCTCCGGCGCATCCTGGCTTCGGAGCCCGTCACGGCTTCGAGAGTGGATCCGTTTGCTACGCACCGCCACGGCCGGCGGGCGCTCGTAGCTGCCGGCGTCGCGGCGGTGGCAGGTGCAGCAGTTGCAACGGTGGTGGTGCAGGGGGCTCCGAGCGGGCCCACGAGCGCGGCCGCGTCTGTACTGAACCGGGAAGCAGGGGTTGCGGAGCATCAGGCAGCGACCGAGCTTCCTGCCGGTGACTACCTGTACACGAAGTCGGTCAACGTAGCGCTGGCGACGTTCGGCTACGGGAACGCAGGGCGAACAGAACTCCCCGGCGCGACAACTTCTGGCCCGACCCAAAGCTTCAGTGTGCTCCGCCCGGTGACGCGCCAGGTGTGGGTCGCCGCCAACGGCTCGGGGCGCCTTGTCGAGCAGTTCGGGGCTGCCACGTTTCCCACCAGTGCCGATCGGGCAGCATGGGTTGCTGACGGCTCGCCGTCTCTTCCACCCTCCGGCGGGACCATCGATCAGACGGAAGGCCCGGGCGCGCTTACGGTGGCAAACCTCGACTCGTTGCCCACCGATCCGGGCACGCTCGCCAGCGAGATCGAGCAGCGAGATGTGATCGACGGTCCACCTGGGGAGGCCGAGACCTTCAAGATTGTCGGCGAGCTCCTGAGCGAGACCGACGCGTCACCTGCACTGCGAAGCGCGCTCTATCACGTCGCCGCCGGACTTCCTGGCGTTTCGCTCGTCGGCGCGGTGACCGAGTCTCTCGGTCGCAACGGAACCGCTGTCTCCTTCAGCGCCGCCGGCGAGACCCACGAGCTGATCTTCGATCCCACTAGTTCCGCCCTGATGGCCACGGAGGTCATCTTGATCAACCCGACTGAATCGGGAGTGTCGCTTCCTGCTGGGACGGTGATCGGATCAACCACGTACGTCGTCTCGACGCCGGTTTCATCCACGACCGCTACCGCTCCGTCTAGGCAGGGCGACAGCAGTAGTCGGTAGGTCGGCACCTGAAGTCAAAGGAAAGGGGCTCGCGCACCAGGCCGCCGGCTGGCGCACCGCCATCGGCCAGAACGTGGCGCCACGCAGCTTCCACGAGCACGAGCGGCGACGCCGTGAGGCGTTGGTGGCCCGATGCCTGGCCGATAACGACCTCCCCTCTACGGCATGCCCGCCACCTGGGCCGGCACCCGTCGCCTGGGTCGGATGGGAGGCAGAGCGTCCGCATGGTGGGCCCGCTCCGCCTGTGGAGCAGACCTGTGCCCTTCGTGGCCCACTCGGTGAGCGCGAGCCATCTCGGCGCCGACGGGAGCAGGCTCGTGATCGAGACCCGCCGGCGCTCCAACTCGGACCCCGCCCCATGGCCGGCATGGGTTAGGTTAGGGTTAGGCAGGTCGAGGTCGACCCTTCTTTCGCCACGTGGTTTCCGCCGGGCCCCGACTGCCGACTGCCGACTGGCCGGGCCTCCCGAGTGCTTCGAGGAGCAGGTACAGGCCCAGCACCGGGCGCTGGCGGGTGGCCAGCTGACCTGGGCGCCGATCGACGTCAGTGTCGAGGGCGGGGCGCCGCCGTTCGAGCGCCTCCTCGTCGGCGATCACTGGCTCGCCCTCGGTCACCTGGACCACGTGGACCTCGCCCTTGAGGGCTGCGGCTTCGACCCGGCGCTGATCGCCCTCGTCAGGATCCGGGAGGCAGCGGCCTGGGCCTCGACGGCGACCTGAGCCTCGACGGCGACCTGAGCCCACCGGAGACCTCTGGCGCCAGAACCGTGCCGGCCGCTCCGAGCGGGTGGCCCCCGGGCCTGCCCCGCGTTGGTCTGGACTCCGGGCGTCACCACCACGCAGTCCCTGGCTCTCGGTCTCTCGGTCTCTCGGTCTCAGGGTCCAGGAGCGTTCCTGCAGGTCAGCACCCCAGAGCCCTTCGGGCTCGCCGTGGCGAGCGAAGATGTGGTTGTGCGGTCGCCGGTTGTGCCGCCAGGGACTCGGGAAGTCGCCGGAGTGCCGTAGAATGGGGGTCCTGCCCCGGTAGGACGCCGAATCCTCTGTGGTGCCGCTGGGCCTGTAGGTCAGCATGGTGGTGGAGGGCTCCCACGGGAACCGTGGAATGTTGCCATGAGCACGAGCATCAGACTCCTGATCTTCGTCCCTGCCCTCGCCGCTCACCCTGGCCGACTTCGACTTCTCGGCCCAACCGACCGTAGACCCCAGGCTGATCGCCGCGCTCGCCACCCTGCGCTTCGTGGAGGACGCAACCAACATCTTGTTCATCGGGCCGCCCGGTGCGGTGGGCCAAGACCCTATCTGTCGAGATCCCTCCTCACCTCACGCAGTCGAACCCTCTCGACCACATGGCCCCTGCTAGCGCCGCCGCGCGCAAGTAGCAGGCCACTCTCGACATCCACGACAGCCCAAATCGTGTCGCAATAGCGAATCAGGCCACCATCGTTCACTGGAGAGCCCGGCTGGCGCTCTCCCGCCACTCCGACTCCTTCTCGTCCCGCCCAGAGCCGGGGCTCCTCTTCGTCCAGCTCCCAATAGCCGAGAAGCCACCTGGGGTCCAAGAGCGACGTAACAACATCGGTTCGCTCCTCGCCGCATCGTGCTTTCAAGGCCATCTCGGACCCAATGTCCTCTGAGTCGCCGACTGGAGCTCCCGCCTTGAACAGGACGAGGTTACATCCCGTTTCAGACCGCACGTAGCGAAAGCCCCACGCTGATTCGACCATATGCGCATGTTCGAGCTTCCTCCGCCCGAACCTACGAGCAAGGGGCCCGGCGAAGTCCGCGCTGAATGGAAGCGCGAACGACGAACGAGCATACTGGAGGCCTCCCTCAACATGACGCAATCGGGCGAAGCTGCCATGTATGAGCTCGACGAGCGCGGTGGACAGGGCCATGACCGACGTCACTCACTGACTAGCTAGCGCTTCACGAGCTGCGCTGATCCTCAACCAGGACCTCTCGAATCTCGATGAACCGCGCGCTCTCCATGGTCGTGTCTCCGCTCCTACCACGCCATTGCAAAAGAATCCCCGACTCAATATCGACGGCCGCTCCCACGGAATCGCAGTCTCTAAGGTGTCGGGAATAGCCGATAATAGGTCTGGCAGGTGCCCAACGGCCGATGATACGCAAGGTCGAGCGTGGGTTGCCAGTGGAAGGGATCCATTCCGACGACTTACCTTCGCTGAGGTCCCAGGACGTCAACAGCCATCGAGGATGTAGAACAGACATGACCACCCCAAACCGCAAGTCGCCAAGCGCATCTATCTCACCTTCGCCCGACCTATATACCGCGGCAGCATCTTCCGGACCAGTAGCGGGGGAGATAGTCAGTGTTTTGGTCTGTGGATTCCGAAGATAGACAACGTGGAGGCGATCGACGATATATTGCGAGGCGATGGAGCCGGAGTTATCGATGGGAGGGCGTGCGGGCAGGTGTTGAAAACGAGCCTGATGCTGAAGAACGCCTTCGAAGGCCAAGAGACGTGAATACGCTTGGTAGAGGGAAGATACTGGAACGGATTCGCTCCGTGGCACGACTTAGGGTCCAATCATGAAAACACTTATGAGATAACAGACTTGGCCGGAGGGTTGGGACCACTCACGCTATAGCATTTCTCTCCATACCAAGCCTGCGGGGTCGGGCCGGAGGAGAGGGGTGCGGGTGCACCGGGTGGGGAAGCATGGGGCTCCGCGGCTTGCGCGGAGGCTTCGGCGCCGGGAGCAAGCATGAAGGTTGCGGCCGCGAGGCCCAGCGAGAGAGGGAAGCGGTGACCCACGACCAACGTGCAATCGGGCAGGACCAGGAGTCCTCCCGGCCAGATGCTCGCGCCGTGCGGGCAGGGTGTCAAAGCTCGGCTTCGGTGCGGGCAGGGGTCGGTGTGAGGGGTCGGTGTGAGCGGTCAGTGCTCGGGCCGGAGCCGCCGGGGTCGGCGTCCCCTGTGGCGGGCTCCGGCAGTCGGTGGCGGCCTCGTGGGCCAGGACCGTGATCGCCACCTCTATGGGGGACGCGAGGGTGGCTCGGTGCCTTGACATCAGCGGCGTGGACCGGGATGCCGAGGGTGACGTCCCCGGTCCCCGGAGCCCCGGCTGGCAGTTGGCGTGGATGACGCCGGTGCCTGCCAGGTGGAGGGGCGCGAGCGCGA